>DATKYK010000036.1 GCA_035528575.1 Dehalococcoidia bacterium
CATAATTGTGACCTCCATAACTCCCTTTGGCCAGACTGGTCCGTATGCTCGCTACCAGAGCACCGATCTTGTCGGCTGTGCCATGGGAGGCCTGGTACGCATTCTGGGCGAATTGGGCCGCCCGCCCGTGCGCATGAGCTGTGACCCACAGGCCTATTTCCAGGCTAGCGTCCACGCCGCCCTGGGCTCGATGGTGGCCCACTACCACCGTGTGCTTACCGGGGAGGGGCAGCACGTCGATGTTTCCATGCAGGAGGCGGTGTCATTGAGCACTATGACCGCTGCCGAAGTGTACGATCTGATGAAGGTCAACGTCATCGGTACGGGACAGTTCTTCATAAACCCCAGGCCGGAGCCCTATGGCCTGCTCTTCCTGCGCTTCGTCTTTCCCTGCAAGGACGGGCATGTGGTGATCTATTACGTTGGTGGGGCCGCTGGTCTGATCCAGTCCTCCCAGGCTCTATTGGACTGGGCCAACGAGGAAGGGATGGCCCTGGAGCTTAAGGGCTATGACTTCAGGCAGTGGGACGGATCGACCATGGCACAGCAGGAATTGGACCCGCAATATAAGGCCATCATCGAGTTCCTTATGACCAAGACTAAAGATGAGCTGTTTGAGGAGGCGATCAAGAGGGGCATCAAGCTCGCTCCCTGCGCCATCACTGAGGACATAGGCAGGAACCCCCATCTCCAGGCCAGGGGATTCTGGGAGGAGGTAGACCACCCAGAGCTGGGGGAAACCATAGCCTATCCTGGAGCCCCGGTGAGGATGGAAAAGGCTCCCTGGAGAATCCAGTGTCGCGCCCCACTCGCAGGCGAGCACAACGAGGAAGTGTACGGAAAGGAGCTGGGATTCTCCAGAGAACAGATGGCCATTATGAAGGCCCGAAACATAATTTGACACTCTAAGAATAACTCTGGATGTAGGAGAGAAGAATGACAAGGCAGGTATTCGAGGGCATAAAAGTGTTTGATTTCGCCTGGGCTGCGGTTGGGCCTCAGGTAGGTCGCGAGCTTGCTGAGCATGGAGCCACGGTGATTCGGGTGGAGAGCCATCGACGTCTTGATTCGCTGAGAACGAGTGGCCCCTTCAAGGATGGCAAGCCCGGCATCAACCGCAGCGCTATGTACACAGCATACAACACCAACAAATACGGGATCAGCCTGGACCTGAATAACCCCAAGAGCAAGGAGGTGGCCAGGAGGCTGGTGGCATGGGCTGATATCATCGCTGACAGCATGGCCGTGGGAACGATGGCCAAGTTGGGGCTGGACTATGAAAGCTGCCGCAAGATAAATCCAGGAGTCATCTACTTCAGCACCACCCAGCAGGGACAATACGGCCCGCACAGTGGCTTTAAGGGGTTTGGGCACCACGCCAACGCTTTACTCGGCCTTTGCACTGCCACCGGCTGGCCGGACAGCGAGCCGACCCTGCCCTTCACCCCCTACTGCGATTACATCGCCCCGTGGTATTTAATCATAGCCGTAATCGGAGCTCTTTTACGGCGGCATCAGACGGGGAAGGGAATGTACATCGAGCAGTCACAGTTCGAGGCAGGACTGAGCTTTATAGCGCCCCATCTGCTGGACTACACGGTCAATGAGCACGCCGTCACCCGCATGGGAAACCGTGACCGCTACATGTCCCCTCACGGCGTTTATCCCTGCCGCGGCGCAGACCGCTGGGTGGCCATTGCCGTAGCTAACGAAGAACAGTGGCAATGCTTTTGCCCGGTAATAGGCCATCCCGACTGGACTAGGGACCCCAGGTTCGCCACCATCCTCAGCCGGAAGGAGAACGAAGACGAGCTAGACAGGCTCATCGGCGAGTGGACTAAGGACTACGCGCCGGAGCAGGTGATGACTATGATGCAGGATGCCGGGGTGCCGGCGGGGGTGGTACAGACAGGTGAAGACCTCCTCAATGACCCGCAACTAAAGCACCGTCAGCATTTTCGAGTGCTTGACCATCTTGAAATTGGTCCCCATTCTTATCATGCCCCGGCTTATCGCCTTTCACAAACCCCCTGTGATATAAAAAGGCCGGCGCCATGTCTGGGTCAGCACAACGATTATGTCTATAAAGAGATCCTGGGTTTTTCCGACGATGAGATAGCTGACATGCTGGTGGAGGGGGTGATAACCGCTGATGCTGATGCTCCCACAAAGATGTAGAGGTAGTACTTGACATAACTGTGTACAACACTGGCCACCTGCATTGCCGGGGTGTTTTTCCGAAGAAGCATAAAGCAAGAAGTGAGGAGGGTGTCATGAAAGCGGCGGTACTATATGAAGTGAATAGCCCCTTCCGTGTAGAAGAGGTGAGTCTGGATGAGCCAGGTGACCAGGAAGTACTGGTCAAAATGGTAGCTACGGGATTGTGCTACTCTGATGTTCACTATATCCACGGCGACGCGCCCTGTATCATGCCTGTCGTATTGGGGCACGAGGGAGCCGGAATTGTGGAAAAGGTGGGCCCTGGCGTAACCACACTCCAGCCTGGTGACCATGTGGTGCTTATGGCGGCCTGGTCATGCGGGAAATGCCGCTTCTGTGTTGAGGGGCGGCCCGGCATGTGCTGCAGCCAATGGATAGTGTACAACTTGATGGGTACGCTGCCCAGCGGAGCCAAGCGTTTGCGTAAGGGCAACCAAGAGCTGAACCACTTCTTTTGCCAGTCCTCCTTTGCCGAGTATGCTGTGGTTCACGAGCGCACCGCGATAAAGGTCAGAGAGGATGCTCCTCTGGAGGTAGTGTGCCTTTTGAGTTGCGGTACCACCACCGGCATAGGCTGTGTGCTCAACAGGGCAAAGCTAAGGCCCGGCGAAAGCATAGTTATCTACGGCTGCGGCGGTGTGGGACTAAGTGCCGTGATGGGGGCCAAGCTGGCTGGAGCCGGGAAGCTCATAGCTGTGGATACGCTGGACCGGAAACTGGAAAAGGCCAAAGAGCTTGGGGCCGACTACGTTATCAATGCATCGCAGGAGGACCCGCCACAGCGTGTTATGGAGATAACCGGAGGGGGAGCGGACTATTCAGTTGAGTGTATCGGAAATGTAGATGTTGTGGCCCAGGCCTTGGCCTCGATTCACAACGCAGGGACCTGCGTCGTAGCCGGAATGGCTCCTATAGACAAAGTGATTTCTATTGCCCCCTTTGAATTCCTCATAGGGAAAACCATCACCGGAACTCTCCAGGGGAACATACGTCCGCCGGTGGATGTGCCCAAGTATGTCGATTTGTTCATGACAGGGAAGCTCCCCATTGATAAGCTGATCACCCGGAACTACAGCCTGGACCATATCAATGAGGCCTTTCAGGCTTTTGAAAAGGGAGAGGTAATACGCAGTGTAATTCGATTTTAACGCTTGCTTTCCAAAGGCTGGTCATTGCCTAAAGATACTAAATTTCTTGAAAGGAGGTAGTGGTGCCCGATGCAACGTATGATGCGGTAATAATTGGAGGGGGGACTAAGGCTCTATTCCTTGCCATGTATCTGATCAAGTACGGTGGCATGAGCGTTGGTATATTTGAGAGGAGGCATGAGGTTGGCGGCTGCCTGGCTACTGAGGAGACCTCGGCACCAGGTTTTCGTGGCAATACCCATGCTACCATAATCACCCCTCTCTACTACGCGCCGCTCTATCGTGATTTTCCTAAATTCTGGGAGTATGGGGCCCAGAGCGACCAGTATCTTGTTGCCGAAGGTGCCGTTTTCAAAAACAACAACACCTGCCTGACTATCTACAGCGAAAAGCACGATCCAACGCAGGAGAGGACTGCCAGGGAAATCGCCCGGTTCTCGCCGAGGGACGCCGAAAAGTGGCTCAAGTGCTGGGAGTTATTGCAGAGTGACGAGGCGAAGAGGGTGGTCGTAGACAGTCTGTTCAGCCCCGCTGAGATGCGTAGCGCCCCTGAGGTGCTGGAACGGCAAATGGCTGTATACCCAAAACTTGTAGAAGCTGGCTTTGAACCTGACTCCCTGGTCCTGGCAGCCAGCTATCTGCGTTGCGCAAAGGAATTCTTTGAAAGCAAGGAGTTGCAGTATTGCATTATGCGATTCGTACTTACACAAAGGGATGTCAGTGAGACCGGAGTCGGGGCAGAGATGTTCAGTTGGACAGCCAATCTGCCGACCATCGGCTTTGCCCGGGGAGGGACTCACCAGATAGCTCATGCTGCCCATCAGATATTGGTGCAGAGTGGGTGCAAGTTCTTTACCCATTGCCAGGTAGACAAGGTTATCATAGAGAACGGAACCGCCACAGGCATCCGCCTCGCCGATGGTTCTCGGATTGCAGCCAGGAAGCTGGTGGTGAGCACCTTAAACCCAGCCCAACTTTGCTTCGATTTGATAGGCAGAGAGTATCTGGACGACCGGACTGTGCGTCGTGTGGAGGCTTTGGAAAGCGGCTTCCTGTGCTTAATGTGGTACTCCTTTGCTTTGCGTGAGGCTCCTAAGTATGAGGCGGCAGCCTTTAATACTGATATAAAAGAGACCTTCTGGCTCGGGCTGGCAGAGGACGCTGACCCAGAACATATAGCCAGGGAGTGCCACTATCAGAAACTAGGCAGGTTTCCTCCGCTAGAGGACTACTGCCCTGCTATTACGTGCAACAGTCTGGTTGACCCTGCCTATGCACCTGCGGGGATGCATGTTGCCCACAGCGAACAGCTCGGCCTACCCGCCCCTACCTATACCGAGAGGCAATGGCTGGAAATAAAGAGGAAGTATCTTCAGGACCTGCTTGCCGTCTGGCAGAGGCATGCGCCCAATATGACCTGGGACAATATCATCGGCGTGGACACTAACAGTCCCTACGACGCCTTGCGGATGAAGAACCTCGGGCCCAACGGGAACATGGCCGTTCTTGATTGTTCGCTTTACCAGCGTGATGCCAACAGGCCTACCCCTGAGTTGGCCAACCACAGAACTCCTATAAAGAATCTTTATGCTACAGGATCAGCTTGGTCTCCTGGGGGGTGGGCTGCCTCATCGGAATCTTACAATTGCTACAAAATCGTTGCTGGTGACCTGGGGCTGGGCAAGCCGTGGGAGGAGCCGGGGAAAGAGGAACCGGATTCCCTGGTTCAGGAGGTCCGAGCCGTGGGTAAGAGGATACGAGACTTGTTCAAAGCGTAATGGGGCAGGGAACCGTCAGCCATAACCAAAGAAAAACGTAGCTATCCGGTTATGGCGTTGATCAAGCAATCCTACAGCTTGAAGACGATATACACTCCAAATGAGGCATGTACATAGGAGGTCATATCATGATGCCGCTAGAAGGAATCAGAGTCGTAGATTGGTCCGCATGGCAGCAGGGGCCGGTGGCCAGTATGATGTTGGGAGACCTAGGAGCTGATGTGATTAAAATCGAAAATCGTGAAGGTGGCGACCCCGGTCGGGGAATCATCGGTACGGGTGGGAATTCGTTCAATCTCGCCGAGGGCCGCCATGCCTATATCGAAGCGCATAACCGCAATAAACGAGGCATCACGCTGGATGTAAGGAAGGACAAGGGCCGTGAAATAATGTACCAGTTGGTAAAGCAGGCCGATGTCTTTGTCCAGAACTTCCGTCAGGGAGTTGCTGCCCGGTGGGGCCTTGACTATCAAACGCTTTCCGGTATTAATCCACGCCTTGTCTATGCTACAGCTTCGCCCTGGGGGCCTGAAGGACCTGAGAGTAACCGGCGCGGCTACGATTACATGGGCCAAGCACGCTCCGGTTTCATGTCGGCCGTAGGTGAGCCTGATATGCCACCGTTGCTGGCTGCCAGTCCCATCGCTGATCAGATGGGGGCCATTATGCTGGCGTACGGGATCTTGGCGGCGTTATTTGCCCGCGATCGTCTTGGTGTGGGACAGGAAGTCAACGCGTCACTGCTTGGCAGTATGATATGGCTTCAGTGCCTTAGCATCAACACGAGCCTTCTAGCAGGATGGGAGATGCCTCGGCAAGCTAAATCGCAGGTATGGAATCCAGTGTATTGTCACTACAAGTGCTCCGACGGTAAGTGGATAGCATTAGGCCTTCTTCAATCAGACAGATATTGGGCGGATTTCTGCAAGGCGATGGAGCTGGAGAAACTGGAGAACGACCCCCGATTCGAAAACCTGGTTCGGCGGGCTATCAACAGCAAAGAGCTGGTGCCAATCCTGGAATCGCGCTTTGCCTCAAAGCCCAGTGACGAGTGGGTCGAGGTTCTCCAACAAGCAGAGTTGCTATTCTGTCGCGTAAATTCCATTTCCGACCTCATCAATGACCCTCAGGTCACTGCCAATGACTATATCACTGAGCATGATCACCCCGCACTGGGCAAAGTGAACATGGTGGGCTTTCCTATACATATGAGCGAGACGCCTTTATCGGTGAGAATGCCTGCTCCTGAATTGGGTCAGCATACCGAAGAAGTGCTGCTTGAATTGGGGTATTCCTGGGAGGACATCGTTAAGCTTAGAGAGGAGGAGGTCATCTAGATGACTATCTCTAGCCGAGGGCTGGAGCGTGCCTGGGAATTATGTCAGGACCGTATGGGTTATGCCCGTGTGATGGCAGCCAAAGGCAAAAAGGTCATCGGGTACTTCTGCTGCTATACCCCTGTGGAACTCATGACAGCTTCAGACTTGGTCCCGTACCGGATAGGCGGACGAATAGACGAGCCTGTTAAAGAAGCAGATGCCTATCTGGAGACTTGTGTTTGCTCATACGTCCGTAGTGCTTTCGATCTGGCTATTCGTGGCGAGTACGATTTTCTACATGGCCTGGTAGTACCGCATACATGTGACGCCATGTGGCGCATCCTTGACATATGGAAGTTACATAGGCCATTGGATTACACCTATTTCATCGAGGTGCCTCACATGGTAGGGCCTTCCTCCTGCCACTTCTTGGAACAAGAACTGAAGCTCTTCAAGAAAAGCTTGGAGCAACTCGTAGGTAGGAAAGTTACCGATGACGCGCTGAAAGAGGCCATTGACACCCATAATCGTGCTCGAGCCCTACTCCGGGAGATATACCAGTACCGCAAAGCAGATCCTCCGCTGATTTCAGGTACGGAGATCGCCCGAGTACTGGCAGCAGGGAGAGGACTTCCAGCGGGGGAATTCAACGAGTTGCTACTTCAGGTGATACATGAGATCCAGACCCGCGAAAGTAAACCCCGCAAAAAGAAGCCACGTGTGCTGATCTATGGTGGAGAGGTCGATGACCCTGCAATCATAGAGCTCATCGAGGAATGCGGTGCTGCGGTGGTAATGGATGATCTCTGCACCGGTTCACGTTCCTTCTGGGAACTAGTGAAGCCACAAGAGAATGCCATGGAAAGTCTGGCCGCTCATTATGTCGATGATATGCGTTGTCCCCGCACGTTCCGTCCCGGCAAGGCTGAAGAGCGCTTCCTATATCTCGTAGACTTTGCACGAGAGTTCAATGTTCGAGGGATCATTCTGTACTTGTATCGGTTTTGCGATGGCCATGCACTGGAAGCCCCTGGTCTTAAAGCGTATCTCAATCGGGAAGGCTTCCCGGTATTGCACCTTGAGGAGGAATATACTCTACTTACCAAGGGCCAGCTCAGAACGCGATTTCAGGCCTTTGTCGAGACGCTTGGCTAGGTGACATATATGGTAGATAACACGGATAAAAAGAAGGAAAAAAGAACCCAGAGCGCACGAAACGTCCGTCCTCTTGTTGAGTCTATGTACCTTCGGGCTTATCAGGCTAGGGAGCGAGGACAGAAGGTCGCTTATTGCATGGTGATGAGCCAGTATGACGAAATATTGGCAGCTATGGACATAGTGCCAGTTTGGACTGAGAATTATGGTGGCTTGTGCGCTGCCCTGGGTACCGCCCAGCCGTTTCTTGAGAAAGCCGAGGAGGAAGGCTACTCGAATCTGATCTGTGGCTATGCTCGCACCGGAATTGGCTTCGATGCTCTCCGTGCCGAGATGGGGGAAGCTCCCCAAACACCTGATGGGGGGATGCCGATGCCTGATATGTTCTTGGGAAGTAGTATCGGATGTGATACGCGCTTTAAATGGTACCAAGCACTGGATCACTATATGGATGTCCCCATCTATTGTATTGATGTCATCGTACCACCCGTTGATAGGGATTTGCACGAAATCAAGGATTTCTATGTCAAATACCAGGCTGAGCAGCTCCGAGGACTGGTTAAATTTCTGGAGAAGACAACCGGATGCCGGCTGGATCACGATCGGCTGATGAGCATCATCCATCGTGCTGAGGAGGCGCGCCATTGGTGGTGGAAAGCTCAACAGCTATGCAGGGCAATTCCCGCGCCCATGTCGGCCCGAGATCACTTCAACATCTTCGTACCCCACCATTTCATGATCGGTGAGGAAGCCACTCTGGACTTCTATAAAGAGCTTTATCAAGAGCTTAAGGACCGGGTGGACTCTGGAATAGGAGTAGTGGATAATGAGCGGTATCGATTACTCTTTGCTGGCGGGCTTCCCCCCTGGCATAGCATGGGTATCTTCAGCTATTTCGGCAGTCTGGGGGCAGTATTTCCAGCTCAATTGGCTTACCCCCCACCAGATCCTTTTATCATCCCGGACAACATTAACGATCCTATTGAGCTAATGGCGTTGCGAAGCTTCGAACGCTTTACATACCGATGGGAACAAGCTCATAGGGGATGTGGTGATTTCTGGGTGCAACACATCTTGGATCTGATACCTGAGTTTAATATCGATGGGCTGGTAATGCATGGTGTCATGTCGTGCCGGGCTACCAGCATGGGGCAGATATACTACCAGCACGCTGTTCAGAAATATGCCAAATTAAGGACCCTGTTCATAGGGAGTGACATCGTGGATATACGAACATACTCAGAGACTCAAACGAAAATCCAGATAGACATCTTCCTGGAGACAGTAGAGACATATAAAAGTAATAAGTAAGAAACTGAGTCTAATGTAGCGGGAGGAGAAAGTGGCCAAAGGAGAGATAGTAATAGATGAGACGCTGTGCCAGGCATGTGGCTTCTGCGTCGAGTTCTGTAACAAAAAGTGCATTACGATCCCTGAGAATCGCCTGGGGCCCAAAGGCTTCCCGGTAGCAGTGTTCTCAGCGCCGGAGAAATGCTCCGCCTGTGGCATCTGTGGATGGATGTGCCCTGATTTTGCCATCCAGGTGTACAAGTATGTCGAAAGTGAAGCGAACATCCATCAAGGCAGCTAAGGAGGAAGAGTCTTATGGCAGATAGGCGTTTGTTATCAGGAAATGAGGCAATCGGATGGGGAGCGATTCTTGGAGAGTGCAAGGCTTTCTTTGGCTATCCGATAACCCCGCAAAGCGAGATCCTGGAATTTCTGGCAACTGAACTGCCTAAGGTGGGTGGTGTATTCCTCCAAACTGAGGATGAGATCGCTGCTGTAAGCATGGTCTATGGCTCGTCCATGACCGGCACTCGAACAATGTCTGCTACCTCCTCCCCGGGCATAAGCTTGATGCAGGAGACCGTTTCCCTGATGGCTTATTTAAAGGTGCCATCAGTAATCGTTGATGTTTGCCGGTTCGGTCCGGGCAGCGGAATGGCACAGACATCACAGACCGACTATCGGCAAGTTACCAAAGGAGGCGGGCACGGCGGGTATCGTTGTATTGTACTCGCCCCGTCATCAAGCCAGGAATGCTGTGATCTGGTACAGCTGGCTTTATGGCTCGCCGATAGGTACCAGATGACGGTTTATGTTCTCACCGATGCCACCATAGGTCAATCCTGCGAACTAGTAGATCTAAAAACCAGGGATTTCGGCGCACTTCCTGATAAGGACTGGGTCATTAGGGGGCTAGATGCGCGTGGAGGGGTGCGCCAGAGAATCCACCAGCACATGTGGGATTATGTAGGTTATCATCAGGACATGAACGAAAAATATCAGGAGATCGCCGAAAACGAAATAAAGTATGAAGCTTATTGCGCGGATGATGCTGAAGTGATCCTGGTAGCATACGGCTACGTTTCTCGAATGGCAAAAGGAGCGGTGGACCTTGCTCGAGAAGAGGGCCTGAAAGTGGGACTGCTGAGACCAATAACCCTTTGGCCCTTCCCAACGAATATGCTCCGCGAGTTGGGCTCCCGAGCCCGTCGTGTACTAGTGGTGGAACACAGCTCTGGTCTTCTGGTCGAGGACGTGGAATGTGCTCTCCAAGGAAAGGTGCCGGTTCACTTACTTGGTATTTGGGGTACCCATAGGCGCGATAGTTCGGGAATCATCTATCCAGAGAGGATAGTCGAGGAGATAAAACAAATGGAAAGCGTGGCTAAATTGTGAGAGGGGTAATAGCATTCGATCGTATCGGCAATGTCAGGAGGTGCGCATAATGGGAAAAGGAGCAGTGATAAAGCAACAAGTCGTAGGCAAGCCCAAGGCAGTGCAATTGGATTTCATGCCGTTCAAATTCTGTCCGGGCTGTCATGAGTCTTTAGTTTGGCGGGCTCTCGGCGAGGTTATCGATGAACTCGACATCCAGGGTAAAGCTATTGCCTGCCTGGACATTGGGTGCAGCGGAGTATTAATGGTCGGCTTGGCCGTTGATGGTCTCCACTGCCTTCACGGACGTTCCACTGCAGTAGCGGCAGGTGTCAAGCGCGTGCTGCCTCAGGCGATTTGTTTCAATATCGGAGGCGACGGCTCTTTGGGTGCTATTGGCGCCGGACATATGGTTAACGTTATGATGCGCTCCGATCCCATAACGACCATCTTTCTTAACAACTCCGGATATGGCATGACCGGAGGGCAAGTTGCTCCCACCTCGCTTATTGGGTTGCGAACTACTACGACTCCTGAAGGCCGCGATGTGCAAAGCACTGGATTCCCTCTCCACCTAAGCGAGATCGCTGCCACCATGCTGGGCACTGCCTATGTGTCTCGAGTGAGCGTGCACACGCCGGCCAACTACCAGAAGGCTAGGAAAGCGATCAAGACCGCTTTCCAGAAACAGATGGATGGAGTGGGCTATAGTTTAGTGGAAATTCTCTGCGCCTGCCCCCCCAACTGGGGCCTGAGTCCGCTAGCTGCCAATAGTTTCGTAGAAGAGAAACTCATCGGCGAGTTCCCACTCGGCGAGTTTAAGAATGTAGACAAAATAGAGTATACGGTCGACCCGGAAATCAACAGAGTCGGCCGTGTCAAACGCGGATAATCGGGGGTGATCAGTGCAAGAGAAGGATCCAAATCGCTTTTCGGTTCTTATGAGCGGCCTTGGAGGTCAGGGGTTGCTCACCATGGGCAAGGTCTTGGCACAAGCGGGTAGCTCACACTATCGATATGTGACTTACCATCCGAATTATGGTCCTTCTATGCGCGGAGGTGAATGCGAGTGCACAGTGACGTTGTCCAATAAAGAGAACACCTCTATTGCGTCTAGGAATCCCTCGGCCGCCATCCTAATGGGGGCCGGAGCCTGGATGCTGCACGAAGCACAAGTTAAACCGGGGGGGCTATTGCTGGTGGACAGCTCAATTGTTGCTGAGCGGACTACTCGGGACGATGTGACGGTGCACTATATCCCGGCAACACAGATGGCCCTCGAGTTAGGCGCAGCTATGGTATCTAACCTGATCCTGCTCGGTGCATACTTAGAGGTAACCAAAGCTCTGCCCCTCGAGGCGATTGAGAAAGCCCTTAAGGACAGGTATACAGGAACCAAGGGAGAGCGTTTTCTTTCCATCGATCTAGAGGCTATCAAGCTTGGGGCCGAGTTTATAACCGATTCATAAACTGGAGGGAGACATGGGACCTAAGATCGTTTGCACTATGCCGATTCTGAGTACTCCCTACCACGATGAAGTTGCCGAGAGTCTGGGTGGCGAGATAATAAGAGTACAGTGCGCCACCGAAGAAGAAGTCATAAATGCCTGTCATGATGCTGATGCAGCGATGGGGGCAATAGAGCCCTTTAGCAAACGGGTCATCGACGAACTTGATAAGTGCCAAATAATAGCCCAGTTTTCTGTTGGCCATGACCATGTTGACGTTGGGGCAGCTACTGAGCGTGGCATCATTGTTGCCAATGTTCCTGATTATTGTATCGATGAGGTATCTGAACAAGCCCTTACATTCATACTCGCCCTCAATCGCAAGATATTTCGCCTCGATAAGGCTGTGCGGAATGGCAAGTGGACAGGGGATGCTATGGGAATTGTGTTCCCGCTTTCCAACATCCGGGGACAGACACTGGGGCTGGTAGGCTTCGGTCGTATCGCTCGTGCGCTGGCATCGAAAGCACACGCTTTAGGTATGAAAATAATCACCTATGATCCCTACATTCAAGCAGACATGGTCCAGGAGCAAGGGGCTGAGCTAGTAGATTTGAACCAACTCCTCGCCAATTCGGATTTCATTTCCGTTCATGTGCCATATACAGAGGAGACTCACCACCTATTCGGTTTGGAGCAGTTCAAAGAGATGAAATCCAATGCGTACTTTATAAACACTGGACGTGGTGGACTGGTGGATGAGGCTGCCCTTCATACAGCTCTCACCGAAGGTTTTATCCAGGGAGCAGCAATCGACGTAATGGAGGAAGAGCCACCCGATTCCAATAATCCGCTATTCGGACTGGACAACATCATTATTACCCCTCATACGGGAGCAATGTCCAATACCTCAATGTCGGAGTTAATGCAGCGACCCATCGAAGAGGTGGCCCGCGTCTTTAGAGGTCAGTGGCCCAATGGCTTTGTGAACCCTGAGGTTAAAGAGCGTTTCATCGCCCGCTGGGGAAAGACTATGGAATAACCAGCCGCAGAGCCAGCAGGGAAGAGTCTCATGTAGGGTTTAAGTCATGATGATGTGTGATATTAGAAGCGGAACCAACGAGGATTGCTTTGTTAAAAGGGTAGTGGACTACTGGCTGCGCAGGACACAAGAGGTGCTGGAGAGGGTGGAAGGATAACTGAAGAAAGAGTCACATATACATCACATCCACATCGCAGATATTGCAGAAAATGATATCAATGTTATAATAAGCATGGTCGAGAGTCTAAGTGATGAGTCCCTGACTGGTTGAAATCCAGGAGTATAAGAAATAGCGAGTTAGGGAGTTAAAATCAGGATTTTAGGCTCCTCCAGCTACGGAAATACCCCTCAATAACTTTTAATCAGGGTGTCGCGGGTTCGAAACCCGCACGGCTCACCAGCTATAAAATCACCTTTGTTTGAAGCCTTTTTCCTCTCAATTTTTACCTAACCAGGCAGTCTTTGTTGCGGAAATCCTTTTGCCGAATCAGGCACTTACTACTTGGGCTTTCGACCATGCTCGTTATAGAGATTGTCGGCATTTTTTACAGTATCCGTGGTGTGGGTGTGATGTTTGTGTGATGCGGAAATCTGGTGAAGCGATAGGATAGTTCTCCCGCCATAAATCTGCCTGGCTGGGCAATAAAAGCACATATATGCCTGTTACAAAGTGCCTAGTATGCTTTTTATAGTTGGGTGGGAGTTGATCAAAGCAAGGTAACACCATGACTATCAAAGACCTGGACCGGTGGGAATCATTGGAAATGGTGCAGCGGTATACGAGGTCTGTGCGCTTAAGTGATAGCCTGAAATTTCGTAAGCCGCCACTGGGTTGAAAGCTGTCGTTCTGGGGAACTTTTAAAAAGGGATTTGGCGGTTGGGGGTAAACATAAAAATACGCTACAAAATGCAATCTACGGAGATTCTTGACATTAGATTAGCCAATAATCTATTCTACATTCAAAAGGAGTAGACTAACGCAAGCATATTATATGAAATGTTTTACTGTGGCAACTTTAGGATTTCTGGCTATCAGAAGGTTAAAGTGAAAATACGGTCGTTGCTTCGGACATTATTAGAACTAATACCAAAGTCGTTGCTTCGGACATTATCCAAACTATTACCAAAACGGTTCCGCCTCCCTGCCAGATATGGTTATCACCGTGTATTTGGAAAAATAGAAGAGGAACTCTTTATGCTACAAGATTTGATTGGCACGGGACAGACAGCCATTGATGTGGGGGCAAATTTCGGCATATGGAGCTATAAACTTTCGAAGCTGTTTCAAAGAGTGGAGGTATTCGAGCCTCTTGTGGATTGCACTGCTGAAATAAAGGCTTTTCGTGCAAAAAACATTACTGTTCACGATGTCGCTCTGTCCTCTGCAGAGGGATTTAATGAACTGCATATATCTGTTGCTAAGGGTAGACTTCAACATGGTCTTGCAACATTTAGCAATGTCGTAGGGGAGCATAGGACTATACTCGTACCAGTACGTACTTTGGACAGTTATAATTTCTCTAATGTTGCATTTATTAAGATTGATGTAGAGGGCCATGAGCTCGAGGTGATAAAAGGCGCAGAAATAACAATAGCTCGTGAAAAACCATTGATGCTTGTAGAGATAGAGCAAAGACACCTTAACTTTGCGATGGACATCGTGATTGAGAAGGTCCTCGGATTTGGATACGAGGCTTTTTTCCTTTACGGTGGTCAATGGCGTCCGTACGTGGAATTTTCATATGAAGTTCATCAAGAGCCGTTCTTGAGCGATGTTTACACTAAGTGCTATGTCAATGACTTCCTGTTCAAACCACGAGTGTAGGCTTGGCCGTCACGTGCTTCAAAACGCCTGTCAAAAAGGTAGACATATTGACTCTCCCGACCAGTCTCAGTATATATTAAGCTTCTCTTGTTTTAGTCTTGGCCATTAATGCCTGCCCTCCTCCAAATCCGCCTGGCTTGGCTCTTTTCGCCCATTATAGCGCTTAAGCAGTAACAAGCACATGTATGCCTGTTGCAGAGTGTCTAGTATGCTCTTTACAGTTAGGGGGGAGTTGATACGAAGCAAGGTAATACTATGACAATCAAAGACCTGGGCAGGTGGCAATGCCTATAGGTTATCCTTATACTAATCTAGCTAACAGGAAAGGTTTATGGTATCATGGCTATAGCTAGCTTAGCTGTCTATTATGTAAAAGACAGTTACCCTTGGCATGAGAGGAAGTGCGATGAAAGAGGTCTCCATAATCTTCCCCGCACTGAATGAGGAGGACACGATCGGGAAGGTCATCGATGAAGTTCCTATGGAGGGGCTGGAAAGGAAGGGCTATCGGGCTGAGATCATAGTGGTTGATAATGGGAGCACCGATAAGACCAGGGAGATCGCCGAAGCAAAGGGAGCGCGGGTTATAACGGAACCACGCAGGGGGAAAGGCAGGGCGATGAGGACAGCCTTTGAATCGGTTAGTGGGGACTACGTATTCATGATAGATGCCGACTTCACCTATCCCGCTACCTATATCCCTCTAATGCTTAAGCTCTTGGAGGGAAAATACGATGTGGTGCTGGGGTCACGGATCAAGGGGCAGAGGGAAGAAGGAGCGATGACAAGGTTGAATATGGTAGGAAACCTTCTGCTTGCTTTACTGGCCGATCTCTTATACAGAACAAGGATAAGCGACCCCTGTACCGGTTACTGGGGGTTTAGGGGGGAAGTGGCCAGAGGCTTAAAGCTGGATGCCGTCGGATTCGAGCTTGAGGTTAGCATGCTAGTAGAGATCGCCAAGAAGGGTTATCGCATTGGTGAAGTACCTATTTATTACAGAAGAAGGCCAACCCCTACCAAGCTCCGTGCACTAAGAACTGGCTTTAAAATAGGGCGAACGCTTGTAAGGAAGCGGTTTCACTGAGGGAACGGGCGTCGTTAAGATAATAAGGTCACCATGCTTGTATCCATTATAGTATGCACCCACAGCTTGGATAACTTCCAGAATCTTATTGATGCGGTTGATAGCCTGCTGAATCAGACTCATAAGGAGATCGAGATTATCATAGTTGTTGATGGCAATAAGGAACTATACGAGAGGCTCGTGAAAATCTATGATGCCCAGGGCAACGTAAAGATTATGTTAACTGAGGAGAGCTTGGGAGCATTTGGCGCTGGGAATGTCGGTGTGAAAGCGGCGCAGGGCGATGTCATTGCCTTTCTAGATGATGATGCGGTTGGTGAAAGAAGATGGATAGAGAATCTGGTCGACATCTACGAAAAAAGCGATGCTATCTCGGTCGGAGGGAAAATCCTGCCTATCTGGCTCTCCAAGAAACCGGATTATTTCCCTGAGGAGCTTGGCTGGCTGGTCGGAATAACACATGAAGGGTTTGCCGATGAAAAAGTCGCAGAAGTCCGCAACACCTTTGGGCCAAACATGAGTTTTAGAAGGGGGGTCTTCGAAGAAATAGGCCTGCTCAACGAAAAACTCGGGTTTGCCAAGGGAGGAACCACTTATATGCAAGGGGCAGAACCGGAGTTTGCCTTAAGGATGAAAAACGAGCTGGGCAAGGGTGTAATCTACAACCCTGATGCCGTAGTTTATCACAAAATCCCCCCATCGAAGACAAGACCGCGAACACTCCTGAGAAGGGCCTTTTATCAGGGATACTCCAAGGCACTAATGAGAAGGCGTAGTCCGTCGCATGAGACCTTAGCGACCGAGGAATCCTACCTCAAGGATTTGCTCTTTAAATACATCCCCCGCAGGGTAAAAGGAATCTTTTCATCAAATGCTTCAAAGGAGATGAAACAGCTTTCCTTCTTGGCTATAACCATCATCAGCGTTGGCCTAGGGTTTCTATATGGATATGTGAAGAGGTGAGGGGGTTATGGCGAAGAAAATCCTCCAGGTATGCCCCGGATACTTCTCAGCCATTGGTGGGCTGGAAGAACACGTGAGAAAAATAAACGCCCCTGGGGAAAAGAGCCATGAATAAGGCAGTGGATGTCATAGTCGGTAGCCCAATTTGCCGTCGGGGGGCATTTATCATAGATAAATTTCTAGCAAATCAAAAAGAGATTCAGCAAAACTATCCTCAATCCGAGCTGGTTCTTGCTACCGAGGAAAGTGATTTCGTCGAGGAACTGGAAAAGCGTCTCAGTTTCTACGAGCTTAGGGGAAGGGTCATACTATTTGAAGTTATAAAGCCGGATTATGCACGAAGTAGACTATGGAACATAGCATGTGGCAGAGAAGCAATACGCCAATATGTTTTATTCCAAACTACGGCCAGATACCTTTTATCCCTGGATTCAGATATTACCTTTGACCCCTCCATCATACAGATAATGAAGAAGGAGATTCAAGGTAGCGATGTTGCTATTAGTGGAGTTGCCCATAGCCTACGGGCACTACGGGGAGGCCGTGTTACAACCCTTAGTCCGGTGAGTTGCTCACTGCTCATCAGGGGTACGCTCGAAAAGATTAAACTTAGATGCTATGAATTCAAGAATGGCGAAGTGCTAGATGATGGACATGCACTTGAAATGGATTTGGCCCGACTTAGGCTGAAAATCAAAAGGGGCTATTTCCTCTCAATCTGCCACTATAAAAATGAAAATGAGGCTGTATGTATTGATCCTCACCCATTGGGATTCCAAAGAATAACCAGCTCCTCATTTGCCAGGTATGCACTCATTAAAGCCAGCATCATGGTCAGGCATGATATATCATACAGACTACAGGTCCTTCTTTACAGGTTCCTTGGTGCCGTTAAAAGGACATAAATGAAGGTCCTCCAGGTATGCCCTAAATACTACCCCGCCATCGGCGGGGTAGAGCAGCACGTGAGGAACATAAGCGAGCGGATGTCTCGCGAGCATGAGGTCACCGTGTTTGCCACTGATCCCTCCGGGGAATTTCCCAAAGAAGAGACTATAAATGGGGTTCTGGTCCGGCGATTCAAGAGCTTCTCCCCCAGCGATGCCTATCACGTCTCCTTTGATATGCTGAGGGAGCTCAGGAGGTCCGAGTTCGATATAGTTCACGGTCATAGCTATCATGCCTTTCCCCTCTTCTTTTCCCGATATGGCAAGAAAAAAAGGTTTATAGTTTCTCCTTATTATCATGGGCATGGGCATACTCCCGTTCGAGATTCTCTTATAAGATTGTACAAACCCTTTGGGAAAAAGATATTCCAGGAAGCGGATATGGTAATCGCGGTTTCAAATTATGAAAAAGACCTCATAGCCAAGGATTTCAAAATAGCTGATGATAAAATTGCCGTAATCCCTATAGGGATTGATCTTGAGGAATTCAATAACTTGGAAAAGGGGGAGGGAAAGCATAAAACAATTCTATATGTAGGGAGATTAGAGGATTATAAAGGGGTGCAATATGTAATCCACGCCCTGCCCATGCTTAATGCAGGCTTTCGCCTGGAAATAGTAGGCAATGGACCATACAGAGAGCACCTTATAGGACTTAGCAGGGAGCTTGGACTTGAAAGCAGGATCGACTTTTATCAAGACCTGCCCAGGGAGGAGATACTCAATAGGTACGCCGCAGCAGGCCTCCTGGTGCTGCTCTCAAAATACGAGTCCTTCTCCATCGTAGTCGCCGAAGCCCTGGCATCCAGGACCCCCTGCATCGTTGCCGATACCTCGGCCCTAACAGAGTGGGTTGACAATAAGAACTGCTTCGGGGTTGATTATCCAGTAAATATTGCCCAGTTAGCAAAGTCGATATACGAAGTCATTGGCAGGGAAGTTGGAGAAGTGAAGCTCTGGGACTGGGACGAGGTTGTTGAGGAGACGGTCAGCATTTATAAGGGAAAAGAATGAAAATAAAGATGTTGACCGCGAAGCCGTATGCTTGCGGTATCAGAATCTACTCGCGAAATTTGGTCGAAGGATTGAGAGATTTTTCCCAGATGGTGGTCAAATAAATCTACTATCTATCTGAATGAGATCTCTCCACCAGACCAAAGAGGAAAGATCCACCTTTTTTAAAAGCCAATTGCTTTATAGCACTCGCGTGTCTACAATATTGCTAATACTAGAGGGGGTAACTATACAATGAAGAGGGCACTGATAACCGGGGTAACAGGTTTTGTAGGGAGTCATCTGGCTGAATATTTATTGAAAGAGGGAGTGGAGGTGTATGGGATAGCGCGCTGGAGAAGCAAGCTAGACAATATTGAACACATCACAAACAACATACAGTTGATCAATGCCGACATAAGAGACGGCCATTCATTAGAAAGGGTAATAGGGGAGTCAAAGCCAGACTATGTTTTCCACTTGGCTTCACAATCCTTCGTTCCGATGAGTTGGTGGGCGCCGGCGGACACCATGGAGACCAATTCAATAGGGACAATACACCTGTTTGAGGCGATTAGGAAATCGGAGATAGACCCCAAAATTCAGGTTGCAGGTACTTCAGAGGAATACGGGATGGTTTATCCCAACGAGCTGCCTATTAAGGAAACGAATCCTTTGAGACCTCTCTCCACTTACGGAGTATCAAAGGTAGCCCAGGATAAACTGTCCTATCAATATCACAAATCCTATGGCTTAAAGATTGTGGTCACCCGTGCCTTCAATCACACCGGGCCGAGAAGGGGAGAGGTGTTTGTAACCTCGAACTTCGCCAAGCAAATCGCAGAGATCGAGAAAGGAAAAGAGCCGGTAATATGTGTTGGCAACCTGGATGCTCGAAGGGACTTCTCCGATGTCAGAGATGTGGTAAGGGCATATTGGTTGGCACTGGAAAAATGCGAATTTGGCGAGGTGTATAATATCTGCTCTGAAAAAACGAGGACGATACAAGAGGTTTTAAATCTACTTTTATCCATGACCAATAAAAATATTGAGGTAAGACAGGAACTCTCTCGGATGAGACCTTCCGATGTCGAGATACTACAGGGAGACTGTTCAAAATTCAAACAGCAGACCGGCTGGAAGCCAACGATACCTTTTGAGAGAACAATGGAAGATCTACTTAATTACTGGAGAGGAAGGGTATGAGAAGAATCTCCGTTTTAGTATTTCAGAATCGACTAGGAGGGGGCAGTTAGAGACTATGAGGAGGGAGACGTGAAGATCCTCATGTTAGCAGATTTCTATCCACCAATCCTAGGGGGGATGGAAAGGCATGTTCAATCACTAAGCAGCGCGCTAAGCAGAAGGGGCCATCAGGTCACCGTTTGCACCACGGCGATTCAGGGTCTTCCCCAATATGAAGAGCAAGGAGGAGTGAAAATACACAGGTTAAATGGTCTCTTCCAGAAAATCCCCTTTTTATACAAAGACCCTGCCAAGAGATATCATCCTCCCGCCCAAGATTGGTTGATTACCAGAAGCGCAGCGCAAATAATCGAGCGAGAGAAGCCGGATATTATGCACGTTCACGGATGGATCCTTTATTCCGCCCTCACCTTGAAAGAGAGATTTGGAATACCTCTAGTGACTACCATTCATGACTATGCACTTATTTGTCCTACAAAAACATTGATGAATAAGAACGCTATATGTAATGAGCCTCTCACTAAAGATTGCATAGCTTGCGGTAGGGGTTCCTATGGCCTGGCAAAGTCTATAGCTACCTATGTGGCCGCAAGGACGTGCAAGAAAGAGCTGAGGTTGGTCGACAAGTTCATAGCGGTAAGCTCCTTTGTCAAAGAGGTTTACTGCAAGTATCTGGGGTTGAGCCAAGAAGATGTGGAAATGATCCCCAACTTCTATGACGCTGACAAAGAGGAACAGTGGGAACAGTCGGCATTAGCTTTCCCTTCGGATTTCATGTTGTTTGTTGGCACTGTCTCTGCGCACAAAGGGGTAAATATATTACTTGAAGCTTACCAAAAATTTAATCCACAGACGAAGTTGGTTTTAATCGGCAGCACGCACCCAGATTATCGCTATGAAAGCACGGAAGGAATCAAGGTGATTAAGGATGCCCCGCATGAAGTTGTGATGCAAGCGATGTCAAGATGCAGATTTGCGGTCTTCCCTTCAATATGGCCAGAGCCTTGTCCCACGGTTGCTTTTGAGGCGATGAGCCAGAGCAAGGCGGTAATTGCTTCGGATATTGGGGGATTAAAGGATATAGTACTGGATGGGGAGACCGGCCTCCTTGTTCCCCCTAATGATTCTAACAAACTGGCCGAAGCCATCTCTCACCTGCTGGAGAGGCCAGAGTTGGCCGCCGAAATGGGTGAGCGGGGATATGAAAGATTTAAGGAGCATTACACCCCTGATGTTGTCATCCCTAGAATTGTAGATGTATACGAGAGCTTGGTTTGAAGGAGGGGATGGATTGGAAATACAGGTTACGCGGAACAGAGGTCACCTCTCCAGCAGCGAGGTAAAAAGCTGCTAAAAAGTGGTCGCCTTACAGACAGGAGAGAGCTACTAAAGGAGACCGCTGAAAAAGAGGTGCAGGATACTTCCTAACGGGGGTCTGGGGGTGTCCCCCAGCTTTAAAAAGTCCCCCAAGATTGGGGGATTAGGGGGTTGATTGAGAATATTTCAGCAGTCTCTAAAGGATTAGCAAAGCACAAAAAGATGAACGAAAACATTGCCAATGAGATAAAGCCTCTGGTTGAAAGAATATCAAGCTGCTATGGGAGTAGATTGCTTGCCATCGCGGTTATGGGCGCCGCCGCCAGAGGAGAGGAGACCTGGCTAAATGGGAAGATGGTCAGCGATGTGGACCTGGCCTTAATCACCAGGCGTTTTGACCCCTTCTTCCCCGCTAAGCTCAAGGCGGTGACCGATAGATACTTCGGCAGTATCCCTTTTAGGATAGATGTAGGGTGCATACCTCTGAGAAACCTGAGGAATCACAGAAGTAAAGAATATTACGAAGCAAGAGAGACCGCCCATATTCTATGGGGCGACAAAGATATCTTCAGATATGTACCCATCAAGCGCCCTGAGGAAATACCTCAGTGGGAGGGGGTTCGGTTACTGTTTAACAGGGCATTTGATTTGTTGCAGGCGTTCTATGGGGGTGACAACCCGGAATATTGCATTGCCAAGACATATCTGGCGATAGGGGAGGCCTATTTGGTGTTCGAGGGGAGGTATCGCTGCTCATATAAAGAGCGGCTGGAGGAAATTCGACCCGGATGCGAGCTGGAAGCCGTGGAGCATTTCACCGACAAGTTCGAGCGCGCTACCCATTTTAAGCTTGGCCAGAGCAGCGAAGTTGCACTGCCACCGAACGAAGCCAAACAAGACCTGCTCCAGGCGCTGGAACACTTTCTGGCGATATACACCGAGAGCGAGGGGACACTGGAGCAGAATATAGATGTCCTGTCGAGAAAATTCTATCATCCGTATCATGCCCTAACATATAGCCTTACAAGACTGAAGAAAAGGGAGTTTCGCATTAGATCTCTCTTTGAAGAGCCCTGCTTCACTATCTGGAAGGAGATCATAAGCTTGCTTAGAGCACCCAGCCCACAAACAAGGTTCGAGGAGATCTCCGAGCGATTCTGGCAGACCCCTCAATTTCTGGAGACGGACAGCAGCTTGGAGAGGGCGTTATTTAAGCTAAATGGCATCAGAAGATGGTTGGCATGACTATAAGATTAGACCCAAGCCCATGGTTCGCCCTCATATTGATATGCTTCTGACAAAGCCATGAAAACCAAACTTTTAATATTTTTAATCGATGCCCTGGGCTATGATTATCTGCAGGAGGTCAGTTTCCTGGAGAGCTTCGGTGCCAAGTTCGTCCCGGCTACGTCGCTCCTGGGCTACAGCTCTACGATAATACCCGCAATCTGGAGCGGCAGGTATCCCGAGGAGACTGGGGTTTGGACCGAGTTCTTCTATTCGCCGAGACAGCCTTATAAGCTGATGAAAATATTTGGCAGAATACCCAATAAACACATAAAAATCCTTATGAAGCGGGCATTTTTGCGCTTTGCACAGAGGCGAGGCCACTGGGTAGAGACCTTGCCTGGGATTCCGGAATCAGTAGAGCACATGTTTAGCCGGAATCCTATCCAATACTGGAAATTCCCCCCGATTGAGCTAGACCACTCGTTTGATGAATTGTTAGAAAAACGCGACATCCCCTACTATTTCGATTTCCATAAGTTCGAAATCGATGAGGGTGGAATTCTAACAAATCTGGAAAAATTGAGTGACTCCAAGAGTGTTTTTATCTACTATTTTGGGACGATTGATGCCCTGGGGCATATCGAGGGCCCAAGACCCCTCAAATTCAAGGACAAGCTAGAGGTCTTAGAGAGAGTTATAGTGAATGCCTATAGCACTCTGTCCAGGCATCACGACGTCGACCTGATCGTGTTCTCCGACCACGGCATGACCGAGGTGAGGGGACAATGTGATCTATTGTCGAAGCTAAGGCCCTATAGGATGGGAAAGGATTACCTTCTATTTCTCGACAGCACGCTGGCACGCTTCTGGTTCTTCGATGCTAAAGCAAGAGAGGAAATTATTGCCATATTAAACAGCATGGAATGTGGACATGTGCTCGGCGAGGAGGAGATTGGAAGATATAAATTGAGGTTTAAGGACAACAGGTATGGGGAGCTCATCTTCGTGGCCGACCCGGGGATAGAATTCTATCCCAATTTCATGAAACCGCTTACCTTCCCCCTTATCGATCGTGAGACCAAGGGAATGCACGGCTATATTCCTGAAGAGCCCTCAACCCGGGGAATATTTATGTATCACGGCTCGAAAAAGCTGGAACTAAAGGACAAAATGTCGGTTACAGATATTCTAGATGTACTAAAACGCGTTCTCGAGGGATCGCATTAGGGTTTTTGCAGCCTCGGGCCTAACACTGCAACTGCCTTCGCCGCGACATTGGAGGCATAGTTCCCCACCTTCTCCTCTCCCCATCCCCGGCAAAGGCCATGGATAAAGGCTGCAGCATAGGCATCGCCAGCACCCGTAGTATCTACCACCTCTGTCGGATGAGCCTCGATAGTGTACACGCCTTTCCCGGTTATGATGCTGCTTCCTTCCTGACCCCTGGTTAAGACGATCGTCTCAAGACCCAGGGTTTGAAGAAATTTGGCCACCTCCAGCTCTACGACACTACCTATCAGGCTTTGCGCCTCTGCCCTGTTGAGAATGAGGATATCTACATATCGTCTTATGATCTCGGTATAGAACTCCCTAAACTTCGCTGCGAGGTTAGGTGCGCCTGGATTGAAAACCAGGCTCACTTCACCGCTAGAAACTTCTTGGATAACCCTTTGAATAGTCTTAGAGGTGATATCGTCTTGAAAGGAATAGCCTGAAAAGTAGAGAAAACGCGAGTTTCTTATAACGTCTTGATCCACGTCGCTGTAGCGCAGTTCCGCATTGGCGCCGCGGTCTGAGATGAAGGATCTCTCGCCATCGGGGCGCACCAGGGTGAACGCCAGCCCCGTTAAGTGGGTCTGGCTGAGGGAAACGTTCTTCATCACCCCGGTCTGCTCAAGCGTATCATGGAAAAGCTGGCCAAAGGGGTCGTCTCCCACCCGGCCGATGAAGGCTGCCTGGCCCCCGAGTTGAGAGATATTTATGGCCACATTTGCCGTGCCTCCGGCATACAGTGTGGCCTTGGTGTTCACCACACCGTCGAGAGTGATCTCGTCTATATCCTTCGATAGTGGCAGGATGACATCCACCATCGCATCCCCGAGCGCGGTGCAGTCAAGCTTTTCCATTTTCATATCTGGGTCTATCTTAGTCCCTTTCAGCCAAGACGACTACAGCCTTTTGAGGATTGGGTAAATGCATAAATGTTTCCATACAAAGATATGTAAAGCAACGTAAAGGTAAACGAGCCCATGCCGGCGATCCCGACATAGTCAGGGAGAATTATACCACTTTTTACATAATAAAATAGCTTCCTAGAAGCGTGGCAAGGGTTACGAAGCTACAGAGCGCGGCCAGCTCCTTGATCTTGCATTGCACTCGCAGTATGGTATAGCAAACACTGTTCATCCCCATAAATACGTTTGAAAAGCTTAAAAAGATTTGTATAAGATATTCATACGGGCAATTTTTAAAGGAATAGGTGATAACCGAGGATATCCTACTAAAAACGAATTCAATCAGCAAAGAAGGTAGATCAAAAAGGTATTTCCCCCCTCTCTTAATCATTATGAAGTTGAAATGCAGCCAGACATGTCAGCACACAGACGATCGGGAAGCTGCGGATAATAGCTAACCCTTCATTTGTTATGTGGGCATTTATTTGGAGCCAGCATTATAGTTCAGTGTTGATATACTATGAAGGCAAAAAGCTCTCTCAATAAAATACTTATTGCGATACATTAAGTGTCTTCTTCTTGGCTTAGGTGATGGCGCAGCATTGTCAGTTGAATCCTATAATAAGTTGAGATCGCGGAAATAATCCGTTAAACTATTGAGGCTACCCCTTACCTATTCTAGGATCTGGAGGTTGCGTCACAAATGCGGCAGAACGGATATATGAGCATCATAAAGAATTATAACCTAATGCTATTATCACCCCGACCATGAGTATATAGGAGAGCATGCTTTGGCCGCAGGTAAAAGTGGAGGAGATATGACAAATCTTGCCGGAAAACGGTTCTCGGTACAAGAGCCTCCTGAACTCTCAGTAATCATCGTTAACTGGAATACCAGGGATTTACTTCGTGATTGCCTCAACTCTGTCTATGCTGAGACCAAGGCGACCTCGTTCGAGATCCTTGTTGTGGATAATGCCTCTTCTGATGGCAGCGCTGAGATGGTAAAAAGGGAGTTCCCACAGGCCAAGCTGACTGAGAATCAGGAGAATCTGGGCTTCGCCAGAGCCAGTAATCAAGCCATCATGCAAAGTGTTGGCAATTATGTTCTTTTACTCAATCCAGATGCTGTCGTTCTGTCAAGTGCCCTGGACAAAATGGTCATTTTTATGAGGGAGCATCCCGCTGTTGATGCATCGGGGCCAATGATATTAAACCCTGCTGGGATACTACAGCCATCTACACGGATGTCGAATATGTTCCGATGCATCAGCATCTTTTTACCTGGGGACTGGTTAGCTACTTACCCTCTAAGAATGTTAGTAAAGAAACTGATTATGAAATTTGGCAAAAAGGAGACCTATAGCACTAATCCCTACCAAGTGGGTTCGTTAAGCGGGGCTTGTATTATGATGACAAGGCAGGCAGTAGACAAAGTGGGTTTGCTTGATGAACGATATTTTATCTACGCGGAAGAAGTCGACTGGTTTTATAGACTTAAGCAACTGGGAGGGAAAGCCTACTTTGTTCCGAATGCGCGGATAACCCACCATCATGGACAAAGTACTAAGCAAACTAACGACAACTATAAATACTTTTTACAAAGTAAGTACCTGTTCATAAAGAAGCACCACGGGAAAAGGGCGGCGTATTTTTTCAGAATCACGTTTGCAATTGATTCCCTTGTTACAATTTGTGCCTTTTTACTGCTACAGGTATTGGCCAAAGGAGAGAGGCGTAACGAAGTAAAAGGCACAGTGAGGTCTCTCTGGCGAGCATTACTATGGGGGATAGGGAGCAACAAAGGCGGTGCTAATTAAAAGGCTTGACCTTGTCCAGTTAAGGATGGTGATAGAGATCTTGGGGTGATTCATGTTTTTCCCCCAGGCAAACTGATGTTACGGACGTTAGATAAGGTATCCTCCTGGATTGCTTATGCTAGCGTTCTTTGTAAGGGTAGGTCACTAAAGGGCGAACAGAGCCCCTAAGCTAATGTTCCTTTTAATAACGTCGATTCTATTATCCTGTAGTATCAATTCTCCATCCAAGTTGTACTAGCTTATCCACTACTATTCTAGTCGTCTTTCTGGAGTCCTCTTTTAATATTGGATTTATGGCTCTGAGCCGCTGCTTAACTATGTCATAGTTTTGTTCCAAGATTTTGAATGTGTTGATAATCTCGCCTGCGCTTATGCTTTCAACATGTATGGAGAAATCTGTGAAGCCCACCTTTCGGGCGAATCCCTGAGCTTTGTGCTCGTAATATATGGATATAAATGGGGTATTTCCCTTAGCAGCAAATACAACCGGGTGATATCTCATACTTATAAGGCAAAACAGCTTGGAAATTAATATTTGCTGTCCGTAAGAATCAATATCTGGAGGGCAAATGTGTATTCGCTCTTTATCCAACTCCCGGATGCTCTCCAGTAGCTGAGTATCGTTAACTTCTCCAAAAAGCTGAGGTATAAGCAATACGGAATATCCTTTTTCAATCAGGTAGTTAGCAACCTCCGAGCAACTGGCCATTATCCTCTCCGCCATTCCTTCAACATCTCTATACCTGTTATGCCATTTTAGATCTGTTACTACCATGCCAATCGTTCTTTTCCCATTAATCAATTCCAATATCTCCGAAATACCGTCATACTTCTCTAAGTAATTTTCGGGTATGTCATTTTGGAAAGCAGAGTCCAAAGTTGCTCGCGCTTCCAATCCCAGCTGGTCCTTTAGGTATCCCAGAGAAATCTCTTCCCTGAGTATTATGGCGTCTGCCTTCTTGAGTATGAATCTTCTAGCTGTATTCCTGAATCTATCCACGAATGGCCCCATCGAAGGTGCATAGAAGAACAACGGCTTTTTCTTAAACACCTTCGCCACCAGTAGCCAGTACAGAGAACATGAGTCACCTAGCAACCCGCCACCATACAAATCGCCAATGCTCGGACCACCCGGAGCATGAATCACTATGTCAGCTTCATTTACCGCCTGGAGGAATCTCCTCCCTCGCTTGATAAGCGATAATCTCCCACATGTTAAGATATTGAATACGGCATCTACAAGGTCCACTGTACGGTGCCGCCCTAACAAGACCATTGGGTAAGGCTCAAGTATTTCTATATCATCGTAAGGGAACCACGCATCTCTTGCTGCCAGAAGCATGATGCTCATTTTCTGAACGGGAATTTCTGCTCTTAAGGACTCAATCATCGCCCTTATCGCGGCTTCGTCACCTCGATTGTACCAGTTAGCGCGCAAGATTAGAATGTTCAATGTATTTCACTTAATATTTATCAAAATCCTTATTTATCACCCTGTGGTACAGAATACGGAAATAACCTACATACATACGTAAAACCCGGAGAGGGATATTTCTCAGCAGAAACTTGCCTAACTCGCAAGAGGTGAGACGACTGTTTGTAAACGCTATTGCTCCTATAAGTATATTCGGCAGGCTAGCCCCTGTCCTTGAACACGTATATGTTTCCCTTTTCCAGAACTTCGGCAACCCCTTACGCCAGTTGAGATTCACCTTTTTAAAATGCAGGAATACCTTTTGTGATCTGATGACATCCCTGGCATTTGATACCTCCAATTCAACTGCCCCCGCAGAATTTGCTGCATGTAGTAGTGCTTCACCTCGCTCTGACCTAGATATCACTACAGATTTACCCTTGTGCTCCGCTTTTATTATCTCCGGCAGCCAGGGATCGCCAAAGGAAATATCAGCCAGTTCATTGGTCACGTCACCGCATGAAAGGCAGCATGATGGGGTAAAGAAAAAACCGCCGAAAATATTGTTCCATAAAGAACCTCGGTTAGGGAGAAACCTCTCGCCTCCATTTTTCAACCTTATCCCTATTCCTCCGGGCCACCCTCCTCCGCGATAGGATATTTCTATAAACTCTTCACTTCTGATGCCGAGCTTCCTCAGCAGGAATTCGGTGCCATCAAAGCTGACCGTATGCGAACAGAAAATCCCCAAATGGAGGCTTATTCTCTCTCTTAGCGTCTTGCTAACTGCTTCGGCCTTTCTAATACCATAAATGTGACAAGGGAGCCCTACAACCGCATATTTCCCATCTTTTTGGAGAATTTCCCTGATAGCAATGTTTGCCGGTACAGGACAGTATTTGGAGCCTAAGGCCAGAAGTATATCTTCTCTCGTTCTCGCTATAAAGGGCTCGGGGGCCAAAGGATTATCTTTCTTCATCCTCGTCACCAGCGCGCCATCAATGAAGCCCTGCTCTAGGGCAAAGATCAACAATGAAGTCACCAGTCCACCTGATGCTGAATTGTACCTGATCTCGGAATCAGTGGCATGAGCGAGGTAACAGCCGATGTAGTTGCCCAGCAGGCTGTCTTTCGGCTCTTTACCAAATACCTCTAGGTTCAGCCCGGCCAGGTTAACGAAATATCCGGGGCAGGCCTTAACACAAATCCCACATTGGTTACACTCGCCCTCAATCAATTCCGGCAAATATATACCTTTTCGTATATCATATCTCATGCGGATAGCCGAAGTAGGGCAAATACCCACACAGGTTCCGCAGCCGGTGCAAAGACCGCTTTTCATTACCTGCTTAACAGTGCCAGATACTTTAATTGCTGTCCTTTCCTGCTCCGTACGTGGCAATCATCTACCAATTACCATGGTTAGTCCGACGAGCCTGCCCTGTATAAATAATGTGACCTCCAAGTAAAAGCAACATAATCGCTAACCAGCCACTCGCCATTATAGAGTAATAACATCAATAATTCTAATTGATCGCATCTAGATAAACCCCTAAAAGCGCGACAAGCATTGCGGACTGGGCGATGATTACCAGTTATTGTATCTGCGCTATACCTGTAGTATGGCAAAGCAAACAATGTTCACACTTATAAATACGTTTGAAAAGCTTGGAAGATCTGCATAATATACTAACATGGTTTGTTTATAACAGAGGAGATAATAACCGGGGACACCACGCCTTTAAATTGATTCAATCATGCTTAGAAGCAAGAGGGTAAAGAGGTTTTTTCTCTCGTCTGTCAATCACTATGAAACTGGAAATCATGCCAGAAAATCTAAATCCAGGGGTGTTACAATAATCCGGGGGCAGGTCAACTTTTTTATATTAGGCTGTTACGGATTGTTTCTAAAAAATTCGCTAAAAGATATATGAGAGAAATTTCCTTAGGATTATGCCCTGATGCTGTGATATCTATTGTATAATATGTATCATAAAGCATGATTTGACCGCAGGTAAAGTAGGAATAGGTATGACCAATCTTGCTCCACAAAGGTCCTCAGTAAAAGACCATCCTGAACTCTCAGTAATAATCGTTAACTGGAATACCAGGGATTTACTTCGTGATTGCCTGAACTCTGTCTATGCTGAGACCAAGGCGACCTCGTTCGAGACCCTTGTTGTGGATAATGCCTCTTCTGATGGCAGCGCTGAGATGGTAAAAAGGGAGTTCCCACGGGCCAAGCTGATTGAGAATAAAGAGAATCTGGGCTTTGCGAGAGCCAACAATCAAGCCATCAGGCAGAGTAGTGGCAGATTCATTCTATTACTTAATTCAGATACTGTTGTTCTCTCAGGTGCCCTGGACAAAATGGTAGCCTTTATGAAGGCGCACCGTGCTGTCAGTGCATCGGGACCAATGCTATTAAACCCTGACGGATCACTCCAGCAATCCACTTTAGGTAGTTTGGGTAATTTCAACTTCGTCCGCTTTCTAATTATTGGTAGTGATTTTTTGGTTGCCTATCTTCCAAAATTGCTGTTAAGGAAAATAGGTAAAAAGGAAACTTATAGCCCTCAACCCCGACAAGTGGGTGGAGTATCTGGGGCTAGTATGATGATAACCAGAGAGGCAATAGATAAAGTAGGTTTACTCGATGAGCAATACTTTTTCTTTATGGAAGAGGTCGACTGGTTTTATAGGCTTCAGCAATTAGGTGGGGTAGTATACTTTGTCCCTGAGGCACAAATAATCCACCATTTTGCTCAAAGTATAAACCAGACTGATAACAGGTCCAAATATTTACACGAAAATAGGTACCGGTTTATAAATAAATACTATGGGAAAATGCGCGGGTGCTTTTTCAGAATCATGCTGGTAATTGACTCCTTTTTTATAATTTGTGCCTTTTTGCTGCTACAAGCATGGGTTAGAGGAGATAAGCGCAAGGAAATAAACTGGAGATTGAGGTGTCGCTGGAGAACATTACTTTGGGCTATTGGAAGCAACAAAGGCGGTTCTAATTAAAAGGCTTAAAATCAGCCAGTGATAGGAACTGGAGCCTCAAACCACACTCTCATTCCAGTCTCTGAGGATAGAGACCTTGGAGATGGACGTCATTCCCTCGACCACCAGCCTCGGATTTTTTGGTAACTATCTATAGTCTTGCTACAAGGCCATTGACCAAACAAAGAGATAAAAGCGAGTAATAAAAACTTGATATTTAGCGGGTATGTAACGATAGCTTTTATGATGTAACTCCTCGCTGGCCTGACTTCCCCATTTACACAAAGAAGAGCGCCAATACCGAAATAATGCCTCGCTAGTATTTTTCTATCTTTCTTGATATCTTCAAAGTGCTTTTCTAGGATTAACTTCCGTGCCGTAATATCGGCCTCTCTGTTCAAAGATATGCTGCTAGTGGTTGTAAAATAATTCACCAATGGCTCTTCAATGTGATAAAAGTAATAGTATCTTGACATTCGAATAAGGAGTTCGGTATCTATGAAGTTGGGAAGTTTTTCATCGAATAGTCCAGCCTTATTAAAGCACTCTCCTTTTATAACTAATGTTTGAGTGCCTATGTACGCAACTCGATAGCCTAAAGCGTCCCTATATACTATACCCTCCTCCGGCATTATTCTAGGCGAGTGCCAATACTTCTTCTTTCCATCCTCAGTAACCCTCCACATATCTGTGTAAACAATCCCGACTCTTGCTGATGCATTATCGAAAACTTGCATCTGCTTCTCAAGCTTCCCGGGCAACCATTCGTCATCACTATCTTGAATCGCTATATATTCGCCGCGGGCAGCCTTGATTCCTGTATTGGTTGGAGCAGCAGGACTTCCCGAGCTTTGGTTACGCCGAATATACCTGATCCTGTCGTCGCCAAAGCGTGCCACGATTTCCTCTGTATTATCGGTCGAACCATCATCCACAACAATGAGCTCAAAGTCTTGGTAAGTCTGATCCAAAACGCTTCGGATAGATCGCTCTATGAGATGAGCCCTATTGTAGGTCGGTATTATCACGGTCACCGTTGGATTTCTCAAAGCCATTTTATATCATTCTAGAATCACAGCAATTATTATTGAACTACAAGTCGTCCATAAAAATAGAATGTAATATCTGACGAAGCTTGCTCATTTATTAATTATTGCTGTAAATCTGTTATGGGTATAACGTCACTTTGCAGGGCGCAGTCTAATCTTGATTGAATTAGCTGTTGCTAGCAACACTGCCCCATGATTGAGACAAGTTATCCCCCTGACAGCCTTTTAATATTGTTAATATATTGTAGCATCTCTGGGTTTTGGCATTCTGCTACTCCTACAATTGTCATGGAAGTTGCAGGAATACTGTTCACTTCAACCTAGAGGATATCATCCATGTTAGAGTTATAGGAATTTTCTCCAGAAGATTCGCGCTATTGGCCTGAATGGCCGAAGAAAAGGAGAGCGGGATATCCGACTAATTTTTCTATTCAATTCAAAATAATCGTTCATTAATTGACTAATGTCCTTAATAGCAAAATGCTCATAACCATGGCGAATCTGAAGCAAGATAATCTCAGCACACATCTGCCCCCATGCTCTTTGTGTCTTCGCATCTTTGTGAACATGATCGGCTGCAATTACATCGTCTACCTTCTTAATAGAGAGCGCTTTTGCAATCTTAAGCCATAGGTCAAAGTCCATCGCATAGTGCAAGGTTTCATCTAAAGGACCACATTCCTGCCACGCCTTCCTTGAGAAAAAGCACGCTGACTGTGAAAAGTGATTCACAAACCACTGAGCAAGTCCGTCCAACTCCAAGCGCTTGGGTGATTCAACCGACAGCAGCTTACCATCTGCGTAAACGCGCATACAATCACCGCACCACGCTCCAGCTTCCGGTGAGATACTATATGCCATGGCTATGTTTCTTAGCGCATTTTCCAATAAATAATCATCAGAATTCAACCACGTATAGATTTCGCCGCTTGCTTTCTTGAAGCCTTTATTTATGGCGTCGCTCTGGCCTCGATCTGGTTCTGAGACCCAGTATGTAAGCCATTTCTCATATTGTTTAATGATATCAACAGAGCCATCGGTCGACCCACCATCTATGATGATGTATTCCAGGTCGGGATAGCCCTGAAGCAAAACGGAGCGAATAGTCTCTTCAATAAATCGCCCCTGGTTGTAGCTAGGAGTGACTATGCTAATCTTTGGCCACGGATGGCCATCTGGCATAGCGTCCGGAAGCTGCGGGCTTTCTTCCGTCCAGGGCCAGCCTTTCTTTCCTCGCGGAGGTGCCGGAAGCTGTGATAAAACTGGGCAACGCATATTTACCTATACCAATACTGACTGAATTGCGAGCTGTCCGAAGTTCTTTATAATTTCAACTTTCTGGATCTCCCCCTAAGGCAATTCCTCACTTAGCGAGCATCCCTTCCACTACAATACAAGTCTCCATATCTCTTCACTTGAGACCAAAGGTAATTCCTTAAACGCTAAGACCTCCATTTTTATAACCTCGAATTTTACCTGTCCCTTCTTTCCTTATCATACCACTCAATAGTTCTTCTAAGCCCCTTCCTGAAGTCTGTCCTGGCCTCAAATCCGAACTCCTTTTTGGCCTTACTGGTATCCAAGCACCTCCTGGGCTGCCCATCTGGCTTAGAGACATCCCACTCTATTTCCCCGTCGAAGCCAGCCAGTTCGCATATTAACCCTGCAAGCTCCTTGATCGATATCTCGAAGCCGGCACCGAGATTGATTGGATCGGCTTTGTTGTACTTCTCAGTTGCCAGCACAATGCCCTCGGCAGCATCCTCCACATAAAGGAATTCCCTGGAGGCCTTACCGCTTCCCCATGCCACAATGCTCCTCTCCCCTTTATCCTTGGCATCAAAGACCTTCTTAATCAGAGCGGGAATAACGTGCGAGGAATCGGGATCGAAGTTGTCCCCGGGTCCATAGAGGTTAACTGGTAAAAGATAGATAGAATTATAACCATACTGGCGGCGATAAGCCTGGGATTGAACTAAAAACATCTTCTTGGCTAATCCATAGGGAGCATTGGTTTCCTCGGGGTAGCCGTTCCAAAGGTCTTCCTCTTTGAAAGGAACCTGGGTGAACTTCGGATAAGAGCAAATCGTTCCTATAGCTACATACTTCTCCACCCCAAAGAGCCTCCCCTCTTCCATCATCTGGACACCCATCATAAGGTTCTGGTAAAAAAAGCTCCCCGGGTTTCTCATATTCGCGCCGATGCCGCCTACCCTGGCAGCAAGGTGAATCACAATATTGGGCTTCGCCTCTTGATATAGCCTTTTCACCGCTTCCATTTCCACCAGGTTGTAATCTTTGCTTTGGGGAACAAAAATCTCCTTACAACCATTCTCCTCTAATTTCTTGACCACATGTTTGCCAAGAAAACCAGCTCCTCCAGTTACAAGAATCATTTTCCTCTTAAGCCAGCTCATCCCTACATTCCCCCTGTTCCTGGATCGATTAAAGCCTTATCTATGAAGTTCATCCCATACTTCGCCAGGATCGTTTTTCCTTCCCCTGGAGGTTGTAAGCCTACGACCTCCATATCCGCATCTACCATTATCCTGGCCAGCTCTTTGAAGGTGATTCTGGGCTCCCAGCCCAGTTTCCCCTTTGCCTTTGAGGTATCCGCTATCAGTAACTCTGTTTCAAGAGGTCTTAAGTAGCGGGGATCTGTCTTCACATACTCCTGCCAATCAAGGCCGGCATATCCAAAGGCTTCCGTAAGGAATTCGCTTACTAAGTGAGTTTCTCCCGTTCCTATAACATAGTCGTCGGGCTGGTCTTGCTGAAGCATGAGCCACATTGCCTCTACATATTCAGGGGCATAGCCCCAGTCCCTTTTAGCTTCGAGGTTTCCCAGGTAGAGATATTTCTGCTTTCTGGCAGTGATATTAGCAATGGAGCGAGTTATCTTTCTAGTTACGAAGGTTTCCCCGCGCCGTGGCGATTCATGGTTGAACAGGATGCCATTGGTGGCAAAGAGCCCATAACCATCCCTGTAATTCCTTGTCATCCAGAAGGCGTAGACTTTAGCAACTGCATAAGGGCTTCGCGGTCGCAAGGGCGTTTGTTCACTTTGTGGAGGGGGAGAGTCGCCGAACATCTCGCTGCTTGAAGCCTGGTAAAATTTGGCTTTTATCCCGCTTTGCCGTATAGCTTCTAAGATGCGGGTGGTTCCCAGGGCTACTATATCTCCGGTATACTCCGCCGTATCGAAGCTAACCCTTACATGGCTCTGGGCACCCAGGTGGTAGATTTCATCCGGGCTGATACCATATATCAGGTTAGTCAGTTGAGTGCCATCCGAAAGGTCTCCATAATGAAGAAACAACTTTGCTCCCGGCTCATGAGGATCCACATAGATATGGTCTATTCGGGAGGTGTTAAAGGTGCTCGACCTTCGGATGAGGCCATGGACCTCATAGCCCTTGGAGAGTAAAAGCTCTGCCAGGTACGAGCCATCCTGTCCGGTGATACCGGTAATAAATGCCTTTTTCATCTTTTTCCTCCTACCCACCGGCTGGGTAAAAATCTAAAGCAGGAAGCCTCCTCAAATACTATAACTTCTCCTCACCTAAGGTCAAGCTTATTCTCAAGCTTTCATAGTGGTTGGCCTATTATAAGCTAATTGCAGGCATTAGATTACTTTGTTTGAATCCAAAAAGATGCTCCCGCCGTTATTACCTCATTTGTTTCTATTTCATTCCAAAGAGGTTGCAATATCCCCCCCAACTCCTTATCAAAACTAATGAAAAAGTTCGGCATAACGATGTCGAATTTGTTACCTTCTGCCAACATGTAAACCGCTAGCATATATTGTTCAGAATAGTAACGCTCTTTCCACTCAAGGGGATAATCAGAGGGTAAAAAAATATCATGAAACTCGACCATCACACCAGCTCTTAATCGGGGTAAAATATCTAGAAAAACGACAGTAACATCGGAGTTCATGCAGCAACGGTGTGAGCTGTCAACAAAGAGGATATCCCCAGATTCCAGTTCATCAAATATGCCTAAGTCCACATCTTCAACAGGCTTATAAATGATATTGTCACAGATAGAATCAATTTCTACTCTGGGTGAAGGGTCAATGGAAACTATCCTAGTGCGAAGACCATAATGAGATATAGCTCTCCTTGCGAACTTTGTCGAAAAGCCTGAGCCTATTTCAAAGTATGTCTTTGGATTGTTGATGATTAGAAATGAAGAGAGAGCAACTATGTCCAACGCCGGTAGCCATGTACAAGCCCAATAGGGTTCTTCAGAATTTGTCGGCCTTCTTATAGGGATACTCACAAAATATTCTTTCAAATCCAAGAAGCTCTTTAGGGTATGCTTATAGGCTGTTCGATTCGTATCAATTATTTCATATAGCCGACGATGTGGGGGCTTACCTTGTCCATACCTAGGAACGGGTTTGACTGGATATTCTAGGTATGGATTTGGAGGTGATGGATTTGGAGGTGGCCGCCAACCTGTTACCCTTGCAATTCTCCCAATCAAGCCGAGGTACGTTGATCTGTCTACTAGATTCATAGACACCTCCTCTGAGTGGTTGGCCTACTATAAGCTAATTGCAGGCAGAAGATATCAGGAGAACCGGGCACGTTATCCTTTTCATCAAATGCAGCGTGATTGCTTCTCCAGGTCACTTTCACATCTGTATGGGGGTGCATTCCTTCATAGCATATCATATTACCCGCCATCATTAAATAATCAATTTCAGTGGCATATTTTTATAGAAGTTATTTAGTAGACCCCTTCTTCTTCCATATCTTTTAAAGGCGGATTGTTGTCGATACAGGGGAAAGGGTAGACGCTCAAAGAAGGCGTTGTGTGTAATTGCAGGTAGTAATTAGCGTGTTTGCGAAGTTCGGAAAGGATCTAGCGAAGTGTAGCAAATATATGGTTAGGCGACGTCATAGTAGATTGATTCTATTTCCTGATGAATATGCTATCTTGCTGAAGAGGGGCACCGTCAAGTGGACTTTTCAACTCCCCCCAGCTACCTGCGTAGATAAAACCGTTTTCGTGTAGCAGTTCATAGATATCCGAAAACAGCGGTTGACCCTTGTACAGCTCATTAAATGATGTTTCTATGATGATTACCTTAACCCTGCCTAAAATGCTTCTAGAACCCATTATCACCCTGTCTTCGTACCCCTGCACGTCTATCTTTAGTAGAATGTTGTTTTCTAAGTCGAGTTCCTGCGCGATATTATCAAGAGTCCTCACATCGGCAGTTTCCAATGTATAACCTGCCGAGAAGGGGAATGTTTCTTCGTGTAGTTTTGCCATTTTCAGTGGCGAAGAGCTAGGAGAAAACTCACTACGGTGTATTTGTAGTCTCCCTTCTTTATCACCCAGAGCTAAATTGAAAGATCTGAAATCTGGCACTTTCTTCATAGCATCATTCAACTGCATGTAACAATCGTGCAAGGGCTCAAAAGAATATATTTTGGCATTGGGGAATAATTCATGAAACTGTAGTGCAGATTCACCGATATGCGCTCCAACATCGATAATAGTCTTGATATTCATGTTTTGAATCCATTTGAACTTGTCTTCTTGTGATGGTGCAAACTTATATTCATCCCCTGCAATTACTTCATCAGTTCGTGTTATCCTGAAGCCTATGAGCGAGAATAACTTCTTAATAAATTCTTTAATTAGCGATTTCATTTTTGGTTCTCCATTTATCTGAGACTGCTAAAATAGTCTCAGTCAACCCCCTAATCCCCCAATCTTGGGGGACTTTTTAAAGCTGGGGGACACCCCCAGAACCCCCGTCCCGATTATATCGGGGCACCTCTTTTTCAGCGGTCTCTATCTCAATATATACAGGGATTTCACATATTTAACCCTTGCGTCTTCAGTATGACGGAATCTTGTAAGCCTAAAACGGTCCACCTTTGCCATTTCTATTTTGTAACAACGCCAAGTCATCCAGATAGTATTAACTTTAGCAGTACAAAGATAATATCACGGCACACCATTGAAGGATCCTTAAGTGATTTCCAACAGTAGCCTTCATGATAGCTTGCTCTTACGCATCTTACCGATTACCGCCCTTACCAACCTGAACCTGCGGTTTCCAAGCAAGAACCCCAGCAAAATCATCCATCCAGCAACAGCGAACGGGTTATTCCACGCGAGGGCTACGTACTTCTTGAGTGCGTCGCCTCTTCGTCCTCTCTCAAACGCCGCTTGCGCTTCAAGTAGAAGAAGTATAGCGAACACTTTTCTTTTCACATCTTTGCGGTCTCTCGCCGAAAGGTTTTGAAGTAAATGGCGATTTCTCTCATAGGTCATCTTCATTGTGCTAATATGAAGATCCCTGCTTGATATCATGGAGATTCCCTTAGGATGTTGCCGGTATTCAACCAAGGGGATAGGACAATAAGCGACCGTGAATCTGCTGGTAAAGCGAATCCTCATGTCCCAGTCCTCCCATATGTGAAGCTCTTCATCATAGAAGCCCACTTGCTCCAGGGCATCACGAGTCATAAGTTCATTCCTATATGTATGGCCCTTAGGCCAGTCAAGGCTAAAGGTTTCTTTTAAAACGTATCCACTAGGAGGGGCATCGCGTTCGGCCCAGAGGCCTGTTCTCTGCCCATGCTCATCAATGTAGTAGATGTTTGAGAAGACCGTACTAGCCTCTGGATGTCGCTGCAGTGTCTCAAGCTCCAACTCGAGTTTGCTAGGCAAGAACCTATCATCACCGTCTAGGAAAGAGATCAAATCCCCTCGCACTTGCCTCAGGGCAAAATTGCGGTTCTTCGGAATGCCCAGTCCTTTTTCGTGGCAGAATGCTATTATTAGGTCGGGATAGCGCCTGGCATAATCCAGAATCATATCCTGGGAACCATCGGATGAGCAATCATCGACGATAATGATTTCGTAGGGTAAGAGCGTCTGTTTCAGAACAGATTCAATCGCCTCGCGCAGGTAATTCTTCTGGTTATATGATGTGATAATAACCGAGATCTTCAAAGCAAGTCCTCAATCGCGTTTGGATTAGTCCTTTGACTTAAGGTATCTTACGGCCAGTTGAACATAAACATGGATTTGCCCCACCCAATTTTGCCATAGACCTGACGAACGAACTGGGTATAATGGGTGTAATTGATTCGGAATCCAGGCCCCCTATTTACCCCTTCTTGGCCAAGCATCCACGATGAGACTGCTATATGATAGGGGAACCTCCCTATTCCTAAGACCGTAATCGGCAGAGCGTACTACAAATCCATCGCTTGTCTCCCATGGTGAGCGATGAAATTGCCCCGCTTCGTCGAAATACTCCAGCAGGTTGTGATCGTACTGCTCCTCGGATAGGACACGCGTAATCGTGACGTGATTATAAAGGACCTTATGGTCGTCAGCACCGATCCCGCTCCCCCCTGGCTTCACAAAGTCTATGTAAGACGGATCAGGATGAAAACCATCGGGGACGGCTATTCTTATGAACCCTTCCTTGGTCAGAAGCGGTTGGACGTTCCTCAAGAACAAGCGAAAACTGTCTTCGGTCCAGTGCTCAATAACGTGCTCTGCCAGAATCCGGTCTATACCGCCTCGCGGGAAGATACTCCTCCAGTGTGCTGGATTCAAAGCATCTAAGACGGGAAGATCAGTGTATAGCCAGTCCTCGTATGTTCGAGTAGCAGATCCTATAACCACCTTTACCGGCCTACCTTCGCGACAAAGCGTCTTAGCACGCTGTCGCAGAACATAGCGCTACTTACGGTTTTCGATACCCCTCCTCAAGATGTACCGTAACGCGTTCAGTTTTCGTCGTGGGCGGGTCACTGGCCAACTAGTCGCCACGACCCCTCGCTTTCAGCCCCGGGCATCGGTTAAATAGTCGACGTAGGAGCGCTGGACAGTCTGTGTTCATAATTAGGATTTCGTTGACTCTATTGCCCTCACCGAACAAGTCCGTCCGGTAATCGAGCCTGGGCGTCTCCTGAGAGGATAAACTGCTTAGCTTCGGAGACAACTATCGATGCGAGAGACCGGAATAAACCAACATTGGAATAAGGCTCGAGACTACCTTTTCGCAGGTCAAAGCCAGTCTTCAAGTCCAATCTAATAATTTCTTGCCCTTCTGACTTCAATTTGCTGCTTGAGCCAGCCCCATCTAGAACTCGGTTTTTTTCAGCAACCATACTCTTTCCTGTACCTGGATTTCCTGTGTGTCCGCCAGCCCCCACTGGGGGCCGTTTTGATATGGCAGGTTTCCGTAGATGTCGAAGCTCTCACCATGATGCGGCTTCACCCCATGAACTATCGATTCCGGATGGTCGAGATGAAAATATGAACCGATATACCGCGGTTTCACGCCCAAGTGATACAACTGGGCCAATCCGCGCCGATCGCATCCGCTTCGTCTGCCGGTCAGCGATTCGTCATAGCCACGCGCCTTATACCACGCATCTCTATGAGCAAGCAGGAAATCCCCTATATAGTTGTGTTCCTTATTCATTATATATGTTAACCGGTGCAGTTTGCGATTGGCAAGTGTACGAAGAGACAGTCTCCGGCCACCCCACTTAAACTCGGTTCTGTTTGTGCCATACAGATATTCTTTTTGCAAACGGTGCAGACGATTGGTTATCTCGGGCCCCAACACGACATCTGGATTCATAACGCAGACCCATGGCGTCCTTGCTCTCCTGATGCCAACATTCTTGGCAAAGTATTCCATCACCGGGATGTCAGGATTGGTAGAGAGACTATCATGTATTTCCGGCGGCACTACGTATACGCGCAGATTGGGGAATCGCTTCACCAGCCAGCCTGCATCTGATCGTTGCTCCGGCAAACGGTTCCACTCTACGTAGATTACCTCTCCGTCTATGTAGCGAAGGTTCCATGACAGTGTGGCCTCAATCCTGGATCTGAGGTCCCCGTGATAGAGGTCACTACGTCCAATAAGAACAATCGTGATCTCCGGTTTGCCACAAACGGCTATAATCACTAGGTGCCATAGTCGGAACAGCGTCAACTCGAGCAACCATTTTACGTAGTACCTCGAAACTTCCAAGCCATATCGATAAAACCATCCGGCGGCTGCCCTAGGATGAGTAATGGCCCGGTAAAGCTTAGCCTTGATGTGCCATTCCATAATAGTCACCCGGTGCGGCGAAGCGCTCTTGCAGACCAACTAATGGATCTAATGAGTTCTGATTTTCTACTCCATATTTCGGCCTTGAGAGTCCTTGTATCAGGGATCGCTTGATGAAAGTGGATCGGTTAGCAGGCGCTAGATTTCTTCCTCTTGCCTGCTGTAAAGCTCCCAATATTTCCCTTTTTTATTGAGCAGTTGGTCATGTGTGCCGCTCTCCACAACCCTCCCCCCATCGAGAACATATATCGCATCTGCGTTCCTGATAGTTGACAGCCTGTGGGCAACTACCAGTGTTGTGCAGCTCTCGGATACCTTGTCGATCGCCTTCTGGACGACCCTCTCCGAGATATTATCCAAGGCGCTTGTGGCTTCATCCAGCACCAATATTTGTGGCCTTCGAATCATGGCCCTTGCGATGGCGATACGTTGTCTTTCGCCGCCGGAAAGCCTCACTCCACGATCGCCAACAACGGTATCATAGCCCGCATCAAGCTGCTGGATAAACTCATGAGCGCCGGCCACTTGCGTTGCTTCCATTATCTTGTCCAAATCATACTCAGTTCCGAATTCGATATTATCCTTTACCGATGCGTTGTAGATAAACGTCTCCTGCCCTACGAACCCAACTGCGCTCTGAAGTGAAGACAGCTCGTAATCTTTGATATCCACACCATCGATCAGTATGACGCCGTTGTCTACATCGTACAGTCGTAGGAACAGGTCCACAATGGTTGACTTGCCGGCGCCGGACGGACCGACTATTGCGGTCACCTTGTCCTTATCTACTCTGAGTGAGATGTCACTCACAGTGACACTCTCTTTGTTCTTGTGAGTGAAGCTGACGTTTCTCAACTCGATTCCCGACCGAAGCCCGGAGAACCCCCTGGTTCCATTTATAATCTTGCTATAGGTTTTATCCTCCAGAAGCTCATAAGTTACCTCCAGATTTGGCAGTGCATTCATGATCCCCATTATCTGGGAACCGAGACCTGACACGCGGGGAAGCAATCTAAATGCCGCATAACCGAATGTACCGATCAACGGAAGCAGGGAAGCGAAACTATAGGGCCATACCCACCAGACCACAATTATAAAGATTGCAATTGAAAGATACATCAGCATGTCCAGAACTCGTGTAGGTATCGCTGTCCACACTGCATTCTTTACCCAAAACCGCCACCGAGTCATTACCGCTTCGTTAAACCGTTGTTGCCATCTCGAAAACGTCCCGGTAGTGATAATCTGCTTGGCTCCGGTTATGTACTCGTTTAACACCACATTTTCGTCCTGACTGGCCAACAGCATTCCCTTTCCCGCGACATAGGAAACCTTAACACTCAGGTACCTGGTAAAGTAGGAGTAGGCTATACCGCCAAGCAACACACCGATCGTGGCCTTCCAGGAGAGGGAGAAGAGCAGGGCCAGCACCGATATTAACAGTACGATTGCAGCGAGAGATGTCGTCATTGCCATTAATATAGTCGCTATGGATTCAGGTGCTCCTTTAGCCTTGTACAGTAGGTCGCCCTGTCTATTATCGACAAAGAACTGGTAGTCGAACTGGGTATACTTCTGGAATACCTTTTTTTTGTAGTCTGTCGACACCTTCGCAGTCGTTCTCGCAGATAGATTGATATACACCAACATGACCAGAAAGACCAGGAGCGTCAATATAATAAACACGATGGAGTTCGCTACCAGGACGCTATCAACCGGGATAATTCCTGCTATATGGCTTAGGACGATAAAGAAGGGGTTACCACTCAGGTAGCTTGGCTGATCTAAGGTTGCCTGCAGTATGGGGAACAAAACAGCCATTAGCAGAGTTTCGAGGTAGCCAGCAATTATAGCAAGGCCCAGCAGCATGAACAATCGGCCCTTATAGTTCCTGAGGAAGAACCAGATCGTTCTCAGTCTGCTGGTCTTTGCCTCACCCTCAGATCGCTGTTGTTTCATCCGCTTTCAACCCGATGCTTCTAGGTCTATACCGTCCCAGGATATTAGACTAGCACTGATGCCGCGCACGGTCAAGCGCCAAGCCAGCTCGGCTATGGCCTACCGCTCGTGCGACCTCTAGCGCATTAATTCCCCTTTTCCCTTTAGTCATTATGAGTTCTCGCGCACCGCCGCGGTCAAGGAGATGAATCCAGCCCCCGCACATATAGACCGTCACCACCGCGGCCACTCCCACATTGTGTTCTTAAACCTACCAGGAACCCGTTATCAAGACGTCCATTAGTATTATCTTCACTTCTAAACCAGATGATGATTAAGCTGGATGTCCTTAGTTGACCCATCCTTTCTGTAAGTTGGCCTATATTTACTTGCTTTGCCTATTGACTAGCCCCGCCAAGATCCCTCCAGCCATATTAAGCGCCCATAGAAAGCACCTGAGCTTCATTTTCACAAAGACGGACAACTTCCGGGGCCGCGGTTTCACAAACAAGAACTTGGGGCTAGGTTCCAATAAAGCCCTGACTAGAGTGCGGGTTATATCTAACGTATACCAAAGCAGCACCTTCGGTAAATATCTCGGGTAATACTTCTTAAGTATCAGAATATGATTTCTACAGAGTAAGTAGTTAACCTCCATCCGTGGTATGCTTGGCTCCAGATAATGCGCAACCAGTTTTTCGGGAAACATACATGCTTTATAATCCGTTTCAGCCTGGAGTCTCAGGCCAAACTCAACATCTTCGTGGTACATACGGTAGTTCTCGTCAAAAAGCCCTATCCGGTCAAAAACATCCTTCCTATAAAAGGGGGCAGTTCCGGCAATCCAATCTACCGGGCGTATTCCCTGAAAATCATCCGTCAGGTTCACCGGAAGCCCCCCTTTAAAACTCCCTCCGGTGAACCAGTTATCTCCATCCTGATCTACCATGATACAGGATAATACACCTATGGAACCGTCGGCATCCAGGATTTCGACGTTTCTCTCCACAAAATTGCTTTTCACCTCAGTGTCTGCATTCAGCAGGCAGATATATTCTCCCTTTGCCAGTCCGATCCCTTTGTTGCAGGTTTTAATGAAACGCATGTTTTCGGTGTTTTCAACCAGGCGCATGTTTCTATGGTCTTTGATAAATGTTTCAATGTACTCCACTACTGACCTGTCCGGCGTGGCATCGTCTATGATTATGACCTCATAATCACCAAATGTCTGATCTGTAATGCTCGGCAGCAGTCTTTTTAAATATTCCTTCTGATTGTAGTGTGGGATTATGATGCTAACCTTACACATGCTGTTTTCCATTCTGCCCCTTGCAGTTTTCGCTTCATTTAGCCCATGTTTACTTGCTTTGCCTATTGACTAGCACTGCCAAGATCCCTCCAGCCATATTAAGCGCCCATAGAAAGCACCTGAGCTTCATTTTCACAAAGAGGAACAACTTCCAGGGCCGCGGTTTCACAAACAAGGACAAATTGGGGGTAGGTTCCAATAAATCCCTGACTAGAGTGCGGGTTATATCTAACGTGTACCAGAGCAGCACCTTCGGCAAATATCTCGGGTAATACTTTTTAAGCATCAGAATATGATTTCTACGGGCTAAGTCGTACATTTCACGCAATGGTATGCTCCCCGCTAAATAGTGCGCGACCAGTTTTTCGGGAAACATACATGCTTTATAATCCGTTTCAGCCCGGAGTCTCAGGCCAAACTCAATATCTTCGTGGTACATACGGTAGTTCTCGTCAAGAAGTCCTATCCGGTCAAAAACATCCTTCCGGTAAAAGGGGGCAGTTCCAGCGACGAAATCTACCGGGCGTATTCCCTGAAAATCGTCTTTCAGGTTCACCGGAAGCCCCCCTTTGAAACTCCCTCCGGTGAACCAGTTATCTCCGTCCTGGTCGACTATCACGCAGGATAACGCACCTATGGAACCGTCGGCATCCAGGATTTCGACGTTTCTCTCCACAAAATTGTTTTTCACTTCAGTGTCTGCATTCAGCAGGCAGATATATTCTCCCTTTGCCAGTTCGATCCCTTTGTTGCAGGTTTTGATGAAACGCATGTTCTCGGTGTTTTCGACCAGGCGCATGTTTCCATGGTCTTTGATAAATGTTTTGATGTACTCCACTACTGACCTGTCCGGCGTGGCATCGTCTATGATTATGACTTCATAATCAGCGAATGTCTGATTTGCAATGCTCGGCAGCAGTCTTTTCAAATATTCCTTCTGATTGTAGTGTGGGATTATGATGCTAACTTTACACTTGCTGTTTTCCATTCTGCCCCCTGCAATCACGCCGGCTTGCCCCGCCTGCAGCCACCCCGATAAAATCGGGGCACCTCTTTTTCAGCAGTCTCCGGATGAGGATTAAGCCGTAGAACCTGGGATGACCCGTATTTCGCTTCAGTTAGCCCATGTTTACTTGCTTTGCCTATTGACTAACCCCGCCAAGATCCCTTCAGCCATATTAAGCGCCCATCGAAAGCACCTGAGCTTCATTTTCACAAAGAGGAACAACTTCCAGGGCCGCGGTTTCACAAACAAGGACAAATTGGGGCTAGGTTCCAATAAAGCCCTGACTAGAATGCGGCTTATATCTAACGTGTACCAGAGCAGCACCTTCGGCAAATATCTCGGGTAATACTTCTTAAGTGTCAGAATATGATTTCTACAGCCTAAGTAATACACTTCCTTAATTATTATGCGCATCTCTTCTGAACAGTCCACACTTGGTTTATTGTGTACAACCAGTTTTTCGGGAAACACACATACTTTATAATCCGTTTCAGCCCGAAGTCTCAGGCCAAACTCAATATCTTCGTGGTACATATGGTAGTTCTCGTCAAAAAGCCCTATCCGGTTAAAAACATCCTTCCTGTAAAAGGGTGCAGTTCCAGCGACGAAATCTACCGGGCGTATTCCCTGGAAATCATCCGTGAGGTTCACCGGAAGCCCCCCTTTAAAACTTCCTCCGGTGAACCAGTTATCTCCATCCTGGTCGACTATTACGCAGGATAACGCACCTATGGAACCGTCGGCATCCAGGATTTCGACGTTTCTCTCCACAAAATTGCTTTTAACCTCAGTGTCCTGGTTCAGCAGGCAGATATATTCTCCGTTTGCCAGTCTAATTCCTTTATTGCAGGTCTTCACAAAACCCAGGTTCTCTCCATTCTCAATCAACCGCATGTTTCTATAGTCTTTGATAAATGTTCTTACATATTCCAACACTGACTCATCCGGTGAAGAATCATCTATGATGATAACTTCGTAATCGTTAAATGTCTGATTTGCAATGCTTGGCAACAGCCTTTTTAAATGTTCCTTTCCATTATAGCTCGGGATTATTACACTGACTTTGTTCCCGCCTTGTTCCATCATATCCCTCCACGGCCACGCCGGCTCACTATTCCTGCAGCCACCCCGATTTTATCGGGGCACCTCTTTTTCAGCAGTCTCCAGATGAGGATTAAGCCGTAGACCCCGGGATGACCCGTACTTCGCTTCAGTTAGCCCATGTTTACTTGCTTTGCCTGTTGACTAACCCCGCCAAGATCCCTTCAGCCATGTTAAGCGACCATGAAAGCCACAAGCGCTTCCATTTCACAAAGAGGAACAACTTCCACGGCTGCGGTTTCACAAACAGGAACCTGGGGCCAGGTTTCGATATAAAACTGACTAGAAAACGGCTTATTTCTAACGTATACCAAAGCAGCACCTTCGGCAAATATCTCGGGTAATACTTCTTAAGTATCAGAATATGATTTCTACAGCTAAAGTAGTATACTTCACTCCTTGGTATGCTCCCCGCTAAATAGTGCGCGACCAGTTTTTCGGGAAACATACATGCTTTATAATCCGTTTCAGCCCGGAGTCTCAGGCCAAACTCGATATCTTCGTGGTACATACGGTAGTTCTCGTCAAAAAGCCCTATCCGGTCAAACACCTCCTTCCTGTAAAAGGGGGCAGTTCCAGCGACGAAATCTACCGGGCGTATTCCCTGAAAATCGTCTTTTAGGTTCACCGGAAGCCCCCCTTTGAAACTCCCTCCGGTGAACCAGTTATCTCCGTCCTGGTCGACTATCACGCAGGATAACGCACCTATGGAACCGTCGACATCCAGGATTTCGACGTTTCTCTCCACAAAATTGCTTTTAACCTCAGTGTCCTGGTTCAGCAGGCAGATATATTCTCCGTTTGCCAGTCTAATTCCTTTATTACAGGTCTTCACAAAACCCAGGTTCTCTCCATTCTCAATCAACCGCATGTTTCCATGGTCTTTGATAAATGTTTTGATATACTCCAGTACTGACCTATCCGGTGAAAAATCATCTATGACTATGACTTCATAATCAGCGAATGTCTGATTTGCAATGCCCGGCAGCAGCCTTTTCAAATATTGCTCTCCATTGTAGTGTGGGATTATGATGCTAACCTTACAACTGCTGTTTTGCATTCTAGTTCCTGCGGCTATTTAGGCTGCTCTGACATGGGCCTACAACGTGGTGGCTACGTAGGATCCATGAATATCCGTAGAGTCTCAATCCTAATGTCATTAGGCCCACAGGCTACGGCGGCGATGAGGCAGCCACCTTGTAGAGGAGACGTTAGCATGGGCGGTCCAATACTTGCCTCTGTCAAGCAAGCATCATGTCCGTCACATTCTACTTTCGCATAGCCATCTTCGGGCCTGAACGTCGCTACGTGTCGCCAGGTTTTCAAATACGCTGTCTGATTTGGAGAGTGCTTTCTTCAATTGACATCGTATTTGCCTTTCTATACCTTCTACTTGAGAATTCGCTCCTCAAGCCATCGACAGCTACCTTGGGATGATACGGAGGATAGCGAATCCACGCTTCCTTAATCATTTCGGCCATCACCGATGAAGCAGAACCTTTCGTACTTGATATTTGTCCTTGATAAATCAGAGGACAAGTGCACATTCGTACCGGACATGGTTTAGGGTGTTCGTCGAAATAGTATTTCCCGGTGAAGAAGTTTCCATACCTCTTTTGCGATGACAGACAACGACCCAGGTTGCCCATATAGTCCATGTGGAAGGAATACGTACCAGTACCGCACAGTCTTCCAAAGGCATTGAGGTGCATCATATCAATTTCACGTGTGTCCCAAGCGCGTGATTTTAGCAATATCTTTTCTTCTTCGGTGTAAGAGGCCGGGTATGTTGCTCCCGCGTATATGCCTTGAAATGGCCTGAAGAAAAAGGAGTCTATCCCTCGCGATGTGAAATACTCCATGTCCTTCAGTGCTCGAGGAATGAGAGGGGGATAGACAACATACTGCACACTGACATTGAAACCCTTGTCCTGAAGACATATGACCTTATCGATGAATTCCTCGACACCGTTTCTCCTTTTCTCCCTCTCCATGATATGAAGGGATGCAACAACCCTCAGGACTTTTTGCGATGGAATGACATCGGCGAACTGGTAGACATTGGGCGTTGAGAGATTTGTTGCTACCTCGACGTAGTGTATCTGAGTCAAGGCCCTGACCAGTTCTACAAATTGTGGGTACAGAAAACACTCACCCCCGCCCATCAGCAAGATTTTCCAAACCTTGCCTGTGCTGTCGAAACACCTTGCTATATGCTCTGGGCTATACTTACCGACTGCCGGTTGTTCCCTTCGTCGAGGTTGTGGTTCCGTTTCGGCACAATCCTTTGAGAATATTTGGCATGAGGCAGAGCAATAGACGCAATTGTAGTTGCATAACATATTGGTGACCCAGAGCATCGAATAGTCTGGCTTTGCCCTAGCACTGGTACTCGACGGTTGTGAATGCGTATCCAAGGTGCTCACCTAGTTCAAAACTAAACGTATCCTTCAAGTTCGGTTATATGGCGTTTTCTTTTTTGCTACGTTTATTTTCCCTATTTCCAATCCCTCCACGGCCAAGCCGGCTCGCTCTGCCTGTAGTCACGTTTAGCTGGCTCATAACGGCTACGCCAGAGGCTCCCTATCGAGACACCAACGTTGATATCCGTGGCTGTTAGGTATTCTACGCTACCGGCGGTGCTTTTTCAACTTGGGTGCAGCAACAAGGCTCCGTCACAGATGACAGCACCATATATCTAGGGATTGCCACGTCCCCCGACCCCGATCTATCGGGGGACGCTTCGGCTCACGTCGGGGGTCCTCGCAATGACATATGGTTGCAACCGCTCCTCGTGATGGAGTTTAATTGGCTCAGAATTAGTATAACTGGATGGGAACAAACGCTTGAAGTTAAATATATAGTGCGTTAAAATGCAGTCAATTAAAGATGCTATAGCTTATTACCCAATTAAAAGGGCGTATTTATCAGCCCACCTTTATTGAAATCTCAAAATATCCACGTTGGTCAACTGATAAGGAGAGAGAGGCACCATGGAATTATCGATTGAAAAAACGCCAATTAAAGATCTTGTTGTAATAGTACCTGAGGCATTTGAAGACGAGCGGGGCTTTTTCACCGAGATCTATAGGCAGGACAAGTTCAGGGAGTCAGGGCTTCCGGAGGTTTTTGTTCAGTTGAATCATTCAGGTTCTGTCAGGAACGTGTTGCGTGGCCTTCATTTTCAGTGGGACCCGCCTATGGGTAAGGCCATGCGCGTGACGCGCGGGAAAGCGTTTCTTGTGGCTGTCGACATTCGGAAAGGGTCCCCGACCCTGGGCAAGTGGTTTGGGATTGAGGTCTCTGCCGAAAGCAGGTTGCAGGTCTGGGCACCCGCAGGGTTTGCCCGCGGGTTTTGTGTGCTAAGCGATTATGCCGAGATCCAGTACTTATGCACCGGCATATATAATAACAAGGGCGAGTCAGGGGTCCTGTGGAATGACCCTGAAATCGGTATCGAGTGGCCCATTAAAGGCCCTATTGTATCTCAGAAAGATCAGACAGCTCAAACACTGGCGGCATGGCTCGAAAGGGAGGAATCCAATTTCTTCACCTATGAGGGGTAGCGGGTGGGAAACGCATTTACCTAATGGCATCGTCCATTCTTCGTCTGGTAAAAAATCTATGAGTAAATGGAGGTTCAGATGAGAATTCTCGTTGCGGGTGGCGCAGGTTATATTGGGTCCGTGCTGGTTCCTCATCTCTTAGAACGTGAGTACGATGTCGATGTGCTCGACCTGCTCTGGTTCGGAAATCACCTGCCGGATGGGGTCAGGGTCATCGAAAAGGATATCATGTCCATTACAGAAGATGACGTCAAGGGCTACGATCAGGTCATATTCATAGCGGGGCTTTCCAATGACCCAATGGCGGAGTATTCTCCTATGCGTAATTTCGTGGGCAATGCCGCAGCGCCCGCATACCTTGCCTATGTTGCAAAGCGCGCAGGGGTAAAACGATACATTTTTGGCTGTTCATGCTCGGTGTACGGATACACGGTCAACGAGCTCTACGACGAGACCTCCCCTGCCATATCGAGTTATCCATATGGCATTTCCAAGCTTCAGGGTGAGTTCAGCTGCCTCCAGCTACAAGACCGAAACTTCTCCGCAATTTCGCTGAGACAGGGTACGGTGTCTGGCTACAGTCCGAGGATGCGCCTTGACCTTGTAGTAAACACGATGTTCAGGTATGCTATAAAAGAGAAGGTGATCACGGTCAACAACCCCGCAATCTGGAGGCCGATTCTGGACATTCGGGACGCAGCCTCTGCATACATACGGGCTATTGAAGCGCACCCTGAGATTTCAGGTGTGTTCAATGTCGCATCCGGGAATTATACCGTCGGTGAAATCGCCGACTACGTGAAAGAGGGCGTAAAGGAGCATCTGGGCATCAAGGCGAAACTGAACATCAAGAATATGACGGATTACAGGAACTACAAGGTCAGCATCGAGAAAGCGCGAAACGTTCTGAGCTTCAAGCCTCGACACGAAATTGCTGATATTGTTACAAGCCTCATCGAAAATATGGATAGATTCCAGGATATAGAGAATCCAGCATACTATAACATTCAGGTCTTCAAGATGTTAGACGATGCCAAAGCCGTTCCCCACTAGGATAAGTCATGAGACCGCTGAAAAAGAGGTGCAGGATACTTCCTGCCAGGGGTCTGGGGGTGTCCCCCAGCTTTAAAAAGTCCCCCAAGATTGGGGGATATAGGGGGTTGATTAAGACTATTTCAGCAGTCTCGTTATGTTTAAGACCAGATACTGGAGTGGACCTATGAAAGTTCTTGTTATCGGAGCCAACGGCCAGCTGGGTTGCGATGTCTGCACGGCGTTTTCGGATAGTGGACGCGAGGTCATCCAATTGAATCATGACGTCCTGGATATAACGGATTTCGAATCCACCAGAGCCAGGCTTGCGGAAGCCAGTGCTGATGTAATCGTAAATACCGCAGCCATGCATAATTTGGACGTTTGTGAAGACGAGCCGGCGAAGTCCTTTGCCGTCAACGGTATAGGGGCCAGGAACCTGGCCATCCTGTCCAACGAGCTAGATTTTGTGCTGTTTCATATCAGCACCGATTACGTCTTTGACGGCGCCAAACGGACACCCTATATCGAAACCGACTGCCCCATGCCCCTTAATATTTACGGGAACACTAAACTTGCTGGCGAGCACTTCGTGCGCGCTATCGCAAAGAAACATTTCGTTCTCAGGGTATCGGGATTGTACGGCACTAATCCCTGCCGTGCCAAGGGTGGGAGCAATTTCGTAAAACTAATGCTGAAATTGGCGAAGGAAAGGGACGAGGTGCGAGTTGTAGATGACGAGGTGCTCACTCCAACGTTTACCGAAGACATCGCCAGGCAGATCGTTTCCATGAGCGATGTGGATGACTACGGCCTCTATCATGTCACTGCCCGGGAAAGCTGTTCATGGCACAAATTCGCGTCAAAGATCTTTGAGCTCTCCGGGGCGAAAGTCAAACTTTCGGTGGCAGACCCTTCCGAGTTCCCCTCAAAGGTGCAAAGGCCCAAGTACTCGGTTTTGGAAAATGCTGGACTGAAGTCCTTGAACCTGGATATTATGCCTCATTGGGAAGATGGACTACGGCGCTATCTGGAGAAGATCGGGGCGCTTCTCGATGTGTCCTAGGGAGTGAATTGCTGACCCTAAATCTATTAAGACACCAATGAATTGAGGTGTGGCGTAGGATCTGATTTTGCTCCCATTCTTTGATGAGAGGATAGATTCTTTCGTCAGCTCCTCCTCATAGTGGATAATGAACCAGGGATTGCCATTAAAGGTAAAACTGATCTAAAAAACGGGCTACACGTCACAAATTGAAGTAAAGAGTTGCCCGGATGCGTGTTTGATCTACCAATTTGCGAACAGGAAAAATGAAAACTGTAAAATCCAGCCTGGTGCACTTGCGCGCTAAGTCGTATAAAAAGTTTTGTATTATTAGTAAAATTATATCTACATTATCTAGGAGACTTCGCAGTTTACCGCACCTTGGCTATGCCAAATTGCACTATTGGCTGTTCTTCAGCAGGCACGTGGAATTCATCGGAGAAGCTGGTGCCAGAATACATCCTTCTACTATCCTTCTCGCGAACAACTCAAAAATAATAGTAGAGAACGGTATTCTGTCTATAGGTTATCTATCTTACCTACTTTGTTGGAACGTGAGAGATAACTGTCGCATTAGTCTATATAATTCTACATTGCATATCATAGGTAATGTTGATCTGAGACCTGGCTTGAGCGTTTGGGCAATGAACTCGAAGGTGGTTATCCATGACGGAACAGTCATAAATGGCCCCACAGGGATCGTGTCAAAAGCCGGGGTTGAAATTGGGGCGCATTATCTAATTTCTGCGGGAGTTCAGATACTAGACTGTGACCTCCACAAACACGCGGTTGCGGGAGAAGAGCCGAAGGATATCGCGAAGCCGGTCATTATCAAAGACCGCTGCTGGATTGGGCTGAGAGCAAGTATCCTAAAAGGTGTAATTGTTGGCGAGGGAGCCATGATCGGAGAGGGATCCGTTGTTACGAAGAATGTCGATGAACGCACTATGGTTGCCGGGGTGCCGGCAAGAAAAATAAGAGATAACATTATATGGGAGCCGTGACAATCCATCTTAGTATTAGGCTATTCTGGTCTGCTTCTATCGGCGAAGGCCGTCTGTTACGAAGGTCAGAAGTTAGCTTCTTATTCAGCTAATAATTCCAGAAGCGTTAAAGCCCTTCTATATACCAGCAATTCTAACTCTAGAAGTGGTTACAATAATTCGGAATGCGTCAGGAACACAATAAAGTAGGTTCGAAGCAATATGCAGATGCTATTTTACTTTGATAACAACCCCGAATGCACGATATGGGATGGTATGTGGACTGTGAGGACCATTGAACAGGAACTGGAGGCTTGTGACATAGAATCGCCTCCAAGAGAGCTGTTTCTATCCTATCTGCCTAAAGAAGGCAAGATTGTGGACGCCGGCTGTGGGCTGGGCAAATGGGTTAATTATCTTAAACAGCGGGGGTATGACATCGTAGGTATAGATAACAGCGAGCTTGCTGTTGCCAAACTTAAAAATTTCGATGAGTCCCTCCAGGTGGAATTGGGGGACATACTGGATATCCATTATCCCGATAGCTCTCTGGATGCGTACATATCTATGGGAGTAGTTGAGCATTTTGAAGACGGCCCGACCCCGGCCTTGAAGGAAGCTTATAGAGTCCTGAAACCAGGTGGGTTAATATTCGTCTCTGTACCAACTGTAAATGTCATCAGGAAGCTTGTCAGGCGGCCGCTTCGAAATGCAATCAACACGGTTCCCAGGTCACTTATGGTGAAACTCAGGTTGTGTTGGGGGGGGTTGAAGCGCCATTCGATTCGTGCCGCAATAAACGCTATTCTACCGGAGACAGTAAAGGGCCTATTGCTGGGGAAAAGAAGTAGAGGTAAAGTAAGTATAGGTAAATATTACCATTTTATAGAGTACAGGTATTCAAAGGCTGAGTTGGAAGACTTCCTGAAGCAGACCGGTTTCGAGGTAATCGAAACGATACCTCATGATTTCTATGATTCAAAAGATCATGCAATAGGATTGGTGGTGGATTTCCCGTTCCTGGGAGCCCGCAACGGGGTTAATTTCCAGCTTACTCCTCCCGGCAAACTGATATCAAGAATTTTAGATTGCATATCTCCCTGGATTGCCTGTAATAGCGTTATCTGCGTAGGTAGGTCACTGAAGGGCGAATAGAACCCCTAAGATAATGTTCTTTTTAATGAAATTGATCGTATTCTATTATCGTATCAATTCTACATCCAAGTTGTACTAGCTTATCCACTATGATTCTGGTCGTCTTTCTAGCCTCCTCTTTTAGTGCTGGATTCATGGCTCCGAGCCGCTCTTTGACCGTGTCGTAGTTTTACTCCAGGACTTCGAATCTGTTGGTAATCTCGCCTGCGCTTATATCTTCTACATTGATCGTGAAATCTGTGACGCCCACCTTTTGTGCGAATCCTTCAGCTTTGTGCTCGTAAGGTATGGATATAAATGGCGTATTTACTTTGGCAGCAAGTACAACCGGATAATATCTCATACTTATGAGGCAAAACAGCTTGGAAATTAATACCTGCTGCCCGTAGGAATCTACATTCGGGGGCAGGTCACTTGGGCTTCAGGAATTTTTAATCTGACTGGATAATATTTTTTAATTGTTCTACTGTTTTTTAAAAAAAGCGATACATTTGCCTGGAATTGCGATGTATAAAGGCCTCATAGTTATAATTCTCGGGGCTACCGCAACAATTCTCTCTTCCGATATCCCTAACTTGGATTTATTTTTTGATATTTTTTTTATGACTTCAGCATCTTCCATCGCCGTCCAATCTTCTATCACGTAATAACCACCGGGAGCAACATAATTCCATAAAACATTAAAGCAATTTTCAGTTTCCTTTTTTTTATGGAAACCATCATCAATTATAATATCGAATGCCCCATATTTTTCAGCAATATTCTTTAATCCATCGCTATCGTTCTGATTACATTTACACATTACAACTTTATTATGGAAAGAACCGTCGGGAAGATTTATGTCAATTCCAATAATCTTTGTTTCAGGATTCTTGAAAAAATGTGCCCAGTATCTAAGGGAGTCGCCCTTCCAAATTCCAATCTCTAAAAGAGTCAATTTATTATGCCTAATTTTTTCTATAATAGGCCAATAATCAAAAATTAACCTCTGCCTCACCTTATCGATATAGCAATACCTAATTAAATCATATATTTTATAAAACATTAATATATCCTTTTAAGAAAGCCTCCGGGGAAACCGGTATAGAGGAACTTCTCCCTCGTTCCATCTGGCACAAAATCTTGCCTATTGCGCAGAAATTCCTTCACAGCCCGGCTGGGGCCGGGACCCCGGGCTCCCGTATCTTCTACCACCAGGTAATTCCCGACGGAAACGAATTCGCTATATAGTTCCATTTCCCGCAAAACATGATCTTTACTATGGCCAGAATCCAGGGACACCATTGCGGTTTGGCTGCCGACGATTTGTCGAACCTGACTGATGACTCCATCGGAAACAGAACTCCCCACGATTGTCGTTATTCGAGGATGGGAAAGGGTGCGGGAGGCAAGATCATCAACATCGATGGTGACAACCTTCCCTTCCCCAATTAGATCACAAATAGAAGCAAAAAACAGAGCACTGCCTCCAGAATATGACCCCGTTTCGATGATAAACTGAGGCCTGGTTTCCCAGATTATTTCCTGATACACCCAGAAATCGAGGGGGATTTTCATGGCCGGTACTCCCAACCAATAGGTGCGTCCCCATACGTGGGAATAACCATAGAGTTTCCTAAACCTTCGGATGAAGAAGCCCGGGGCAACTACAGAGATGTATTTGTCAGGGAATTCCAATGCGATTTCCCACCACTTGCTCCCGGCACATATATTAGCCCCCTGGTAAGACGATCCATGAATCGCATTCTTATCTTCTCCTGTTCCAAATGGCGATCTCAAGCATTATATCAAAACCTTTTAGGCAAGGAAATACTACGTGGAATATCTAGCTGGTCGAGGAAGAGCACACAACACGTCTTACGCTTGCTAACCCCCTAAATCGCCAGACTCTCATTGAGGTCTGTCTATAGCTGGGAATAGATGTTAAGCATCGCCACATTGGCTGATATATTAAATCTCCATATCATGAAGGAAGCTCGGTTAGCTTTTGGAAGGGCGTCATGGTGGTTTTCTTAATCGCCTATAAGGCTTCCAATCCCATAGGCTTACCAAAGATGGTTCTGATAATTCCAATTGGTTTATGACGCGTATACGTTATTTGTTCTCATCCTCAGGATAATAGGCCCAATACCCTGACATAGTCTTTCGGGTATATGCTACAGCCATTGGTTTTTGCAACGGGTGGTTTATGAGCGACGACCAGCCTGACCAGGGACCGATATAGTGTTGACCTAAAGGTAACCCTGTGCCAGCCCCAATGAGACCAGGAGGAGTCCTATTGAAGTATTTGCGCCACCACTTCTCAGAAAAGAATAGAGCGACATAGTCTGTAAATAAGGATTCGTCTGTGAACATATAACCCTGATCGACCAGGTTTGGCCAGATGTATATAACACAAGTATGTAAACTTGCTTCCCAGTCCACGTCAATAAAAGCCAACAATATTGGCGAATCCAATTGTGGAAGGGTGTCTTTGAACCATCCTTTGACGAACTCACAGCATTCTATTGCGCCATATCGCTGAATATTTGACTTGACTTCATCAAGTGTTCCTAGATAGGTGCCTCTGGCAGATGGCTTTGCTTGTCGATCACCAGGTTCAGCCTCAGGCAGCCCCTCAAAAGAATCGTACACCTTCAATTTACGATTAACTATTTTGCAAACGAGTGATAAATTCGCAGAAGCACCACCTTTCCACGTTCCACACTCGATGACATCACCCGGTACATCCGGCGGAGTCTCCAGTATCTTCAAAGCCATAGCTAGATGCGCTTTGTACGACGTACCAGTTGAAATGCGGCGGGTGTTAAGGTACATTTTAAAACCTAATTTGAACTTCCTGAGTTCTGACATCCTGTACGTATTATGAATATCTGTGGAGTACAAGATGAGGTAGATATCGACGGGTACCAAGAGCAAATAGTAGCCCTTCAGCATCAGCGCCCAAAGCACCAGGTATACCTTTCTGATGGGCGCTTTGAGCACGGGGTAGACCTTCATATTTGAGCCTCCATGTGTTTTTCCAGTGGCAGTTAACAGCTATTTTACGGAAGGGCTGTTTTATCAATAAGGACAGCGCGGCGGCTCGATAATAGCTTATCGTATTTGAAACATTCTAGAAATATCGTTGCCAAGAATTACATCCAAGTTCTCACTAACCTGTAATTTTTCCCTTATCTAATTAATCTTCCATCCAAGTTGTACTAGCTTATCCACTATGATTCTTGTTGTCTTTCTGGACTCCTCTTTCAGTAGTGGATTTATGGCGATGAGCCGCTCTTTGACCGTGTCGTAGTTTTGTTCCAAGACTTCGAATCTGTTGATAATCTCGCCTGCGCTTATATCTTCTACATTAAGCATAAAATCCGTAAAGCCCACCTTTCGGGCGAATCCCTCAGCTTTGTGCTCGTAATATATGGATATAAATGGCGTGTTTCCTTTGACAGCAAATACAACCGGATGATATCGCATACTTATGAGACAAAACAGCTTAGAAATTAATACCTGTTGCCCGTAGGAATCTACATTCGGGGGGCAGATATATACCTGCCCTTTGCTTTTCTCGCGGATTCTCTCAAGTAATCTAATGTCCATACCCTGGATCACCGGGTGTTTCCCAAACATCTGTGGTATGAGCAATATGGAATATCCTTTCTCAAGCAGATAATTAACAATCTCCGAGCAACAGGCCATTATGTTCTCCGCCAGACCTTCAGAGTGTCTATACCTGGGATGCCATTTTAGATTCGTTACCACCATACCAACCGTTTTCTTTCCTTCAAGCAGCTCTAACGTATCTTTGAGATTATCATATCTTTGTATATAGTCTTCGGATACGTCGTTTTGGAGAGCAGAGTCCAGGGTTACCCATGCTTCCAACCCCAATTGATCCCTTAAATAGCCATAAGAGATTTCATCCCTGAGTATTGTGGCGTCTGCTCTCCTGAGCACAAATTTTCTGGCCCGGTTCCTGAGTCTCCCTGAAAACGGACCCATTGAAGGGGCATAGAAGAACAGCGGCTTCTTCTTGAACACCTTTGCTACCAGCAATCGATACAGATAGCCAAGGTCGCCCATCGCATTCAAATCGCCGATGGTTGGACCGCCCGGGGCATGAATCACCACATCTGCTTCATTCACCGCCCGGATAAATCTTCTGCCCCGCCTGGTAAGCGAAAACTTCCCGAATGTTAACATATTGAATACGGCGTCCAGACGCTCCACTAGACGGGCCAACCCTAACCAAGTTGGATAAAGCTCAAGCATTTCAATATCACCGTAAGGGAACTGCTCAGACAAGCCCACGATCATGATCCACATCTTCTCGACGGGAAGCTCTGCTCTCAAAGAATCGATCATCGCCCTTATGGCGGCTTCGTCGCCCCGATTACTCCAGTGAGCGTGCAAGATTAGAATTTTCAATGCATTTCACCTTGATTTGTCGAAGTACTTATTTATGACCCTGGAGTAGTATTTATAGAAAGAGTTGGTATACATACGCAAAACCTTGAGCGGGATATATCTCAATAGGAACCTGCCTGCCCTGGAGGAGCCGATACGGCTGTTTATAAGTGTTGAAGATGCTATCAGTCTATTGGAGAAGCAGGCCCCTGTCCTTGAAGACGTATCAACTCGGTTCTCAGAGACATGCGATGGCCCCTTACGCCAGTTGATATTCACCTTCTTGAAATGCAAGAATACCCGCTGTGATCTGATGACATCCTTGGCATCCACGGCCTCTAATCCGATTGCCCCCTTTGAGCCTGCAGCATGCAGTAGGGCTTCACCCCGCTCCGACCTGGATATTACAACCGATTTACCTTCACGTTCCACTTTAACTATCGCCGGCAGCCAGGGGTCGCCGAAGGAGATATCAGCCAATTCATTGGTCACGTCACCGCATGACAGGCAGCAGGATGGGGTAAAGAAAGAACTGCTGAAAATACTGTTCCATAACGGACCCAGGTTAGGTATGAACCTCTCGCTTCCATTTTTCAACCTGATCCCCAGTCTTCCGGGCCACCCACCTCCGCGGTAGGATATTTCTGCCAACTCTTCACTTCTGATGCCGAGCTTCCTCAGCAGGTATTCGGTGCCATCGAAACTGACCGTATGGGAACAGAAGATGCCGAAATGGAGGTCTATTCTTTCCCTCAGTGTTTCGTCGCCAGCTTCGGCCTTTCTAATACCATTAATGTGGCAGGGAAGCCCTACAACCGCATATTTCCCATCTCTTTCGAGAATTTCCCTGAGAGCAATGTTTGCCGGCACAGGACAGTACTTGGAGCCCATGGACAGAAGGATATCCTCTCTTGTTCTGGCTATGAAGGGCTCAGGCTCTAGAGGGCTGTATTTATTCATCCTCGTCACCAGTGCGCCATCGATGAGGCCCTGCTCGAGGGCAAAGATCAGCAGCGATGTCACCAGTCCACCCGATGCTGAGTTGTATCTAATCTCGGAATCAGTGGCGTGGGCGAGGTAACAGCCTATGTAGTTACCCAGCAGGCTGTCTTCCGGCTCTTTGCCGAATACCTCCAGGTTCAGCCCGGCCATGTCAACGTAATAGCCAGGGCAGGCCTCAAGGCATATCCCACATTCATCGCATTTCTCATTATCTAGCTGTGGAAGGTAGGTCCCCTTGGACTCGTCTCTTACCATCTCTGGCGCCGAGCTGGGGCAGATGGCCACGCAGGTTCCGCATCCGGTACAGAGACCATTTCTCACAACCCGTTCTATTGTTTGACGGATTTCAGATTTCATATGGTTTCGGCAGCAAATCACGCTTATGGGCAATTGCTCAGCATTAGACCATAAAATTGCCTTACTCGAACTCCCATTCTCTATCGGCATCTATATCGTAGGCCCCCTTATTTCCCCTTTATTCACTATTTGTTCTTTCACCCGGCAGTGGTCGAGGAGGTAAATTAGCTCTGCAACATTGAAAACGTCACCAAAGCTACAAGTATACTGGAATTATATCACAGACACAGACAACCATTATAACTTAGTATCACGACCATGTATCTGCGAGCGCCCATAAGAAATCACCGCTTTTCATGTCATTCCGAACTTGTTTCGGAATCTCAAGATTAAAACAATGGAACAATTTGCAGGGGGATGAAGTACGCCCCGGTGGTGAGACGCTGAGATTGCCACCCCCGAGGCCGACAGGTCGGCCGACCCTTCGGCCTAAATCAGGGTCGCAATGACAAGGGGCGAGTTATGAAAATGGTGCATGTTTGAACCGGCTTTGTCTGTCAGTACTATGGAAGCAGGGCAACGGAGACCGATGGGCCTGGATTCCCGCCTGCGCGGGAATGACAGGGGTTGCGCGGGAATTACAGGGGTGTAGAGTCTGTCCATACATATCAGGGCGCTATTTTCATGGCAATGACGGTTGTGTTGCGCGCCGCAGGCAGTCCCTAGATTTTCCCGTCATTGCGAGGCACGAAGTGCCGTGGCAATCCCCAGATATGTATGCTTTATGCAATGAGGAGATTGCCACGCTGCGCTCGCAATGACTAGGGGTGATTTACCTCGTTTGTGCCAGGGATGAATCGCCAATTTAAATTAGCAGGCCCCGGGGCGGGCAAAGGCTTCCTTAGTCGGACAAAAAGGTATATATCCAGGATTGGGAGAGCAAGTGTATGTGTAGGGCTCTTGTTGATTCTTGATAGCACTTAATGGTAGTAAGAATAAGATTAAGTAAGTTGACATTAGTCATCTTATATGATATCTGTATAAGGGGGATTCCGTCGCCCGGACTAACTGCTCGACATTCAGGACAGAAGGAAAATCATCGTTTATGAGGAAGATATCATAGAGAAGCTGGCTAAGACGATGCTGGGAAAAAGAGGCTACTACATATCAAGAGTAGCGGTTGTACTTTTTGTACCAATATTGTTTTTCGTAGCAATTATAGGATTGGGTCAACCGGCTTCTACCAGCGCGGGCGGCGTGCAGACCCAACTATGCTTCATCCTAGATGGGTCGGGCAGTATCTCCGATGATGGCTGGACTCTGATAGTAAACGGGCTGGCCGCTGCAGTCGAGAATCCTGACTGCTTTCCACGAGACGGCACAGTGGAGCTGACGATTATTCAGTTCGGATGGTGGATTGGTACAACCCCCAATAACCTGCCAAAGGCTGAAGTCGAGCTATACCCGACGATTATTGACGCGACCAATGTAGGCAGCGTAGCATCATTTATCAGGGATATTAATCAGGCAAAAGGTGGCACGCCCATAGCCTGCGGGATCAATCTGGCTGCTTACACCGTGTTTAACTCGCCGAATTTTAACCCCAGTATCAAGCAGGCCATCAATCTGGTCACGGATGGCGATGCTCGTCAGGCTTGCGATGGCTACGAGGCAATAGGTAATATCGGTTGTACAGAACCCGCTTGCCTACAAGCTGCCAGAGATAGTGCCGTGGCAGCCCGTAACTATGCTCTAGACCTATTAGATATGTCTCCCGATCAAGATGAGTTCGATGCCGAGTTCATCGGCATCGAGGGTGCACCCAGCGAATGGTTGCGGGCTAGTATTGTGTGGCCCGGCAGCTACATCGCCCCTCCCTTCAATGGAGGTGGCTGGGTGCGTGTGGTACCCGACGCTCAGGCGTTTGCGGACACGGTCTGCGAGAAAATAGAGGTTGTTATTGCCCCTACTCCCACACCAACCCCAACACCAACGCCAACCCCCACTCCCACTCCCACTCCCACCCCCACTCCCACTCCCACGCCTACACCTACGCCTACGCCTACGCCTGTACCTACGTGTGGCGTTCCAGATAGGCAGCTTGCAGTGCTACTGGATGGGTCGGGCACTATTGACGCGCAAGAGTGGAACACCGAGATAAACGGGCTCTACGACGCTATCATTGACCCCGGTTGCATGCCCGATCACTGCGTGGAGCTAACGGTGATCCAGTTCGCCGGTGACTTGCCCGGCGGAGCCAGGACGGAAATCCCCCCCATTGTCATCACCAACAGCAACCGTTATAGCGTTGCTGCTGAAGTCCTGAATATCATCCAGGTTGAAGGGATAACGCCTATAGAAGCCGGTATAGACCTGGCTGTGGTGAAACTCACCAACTCTCCGTATTTCTCCACTACTCCGAGACAGATTATCAATATCAGCGGTGACGTTGGACATATTATGGTTGATTACGACGCCACAGAGATAGCACGGGGTAACGCTATAGCAAATATAGAGCACGGAATTCATCAGCTTGAGATCAGCTCTGAGGGCGTCGGCGATATAATACCCGCGGACATAAATTGGTTGCGGGATGAAATTGTATGGCCCCAGCCCGGTACCATAGCCCCACCATTCGCACCCGGGTGGGTGTATAAGGTTGGACTTAATACTGTCATGTTCAAGGAAGCCATCTGCCAGAAGATTGCGTTTAAACCTACCCCTACCCCTACACCCACACCTACGCCCACTCCCACACCCACACCCATACTTGCATCGAGCACCTCGGTAGCTATTGATTGCGCCAGTGCGCCAGAGGGCCAGACTGACGATGTCGAAATTACAATAGATACGGATGACCCGCAGGGCATAGGTTCAGCTACCATAACGCTTGCAGTCGATACCTCTTCTACCGAAGTAGTCCATATCGCAGATGGAGACCTTGGCACAGTTTATTCTAATACGGTGGGCGGCATCACCACCATGTCAGCAGCCGTAGGGTATTCACCCGGGCCAACAGGCACTCTAACATTTGCGACAGTGACGTTACTGAATAAGGGAGGCGCTGGAGAGTGCAGCGACCTAGATATCGAGGTCATATCAATGTTTGATGGGACGTTAGGCTTTCCCCAGCCAATAACCCCATTTCCGGTTACCGATTGTATTTGTATTGCGGACAGACTGGAGGGTGATGTTCACCCGCTGGGTGCTGGCAATGATATAATTGATTCGGCAGACTCTCAGTTGATAGCCCAGCATATAATGGGGGCTATAACGCTGAGCGGCGATGACCTCCTAGCCGCTGACGTAAATGACTACGGCAGTGTTGACGTAGCAGACCTGCAGTTGTTGGCGCAGTACCTTGTCGGTACGATTACAGCATTCCCCGGGGGAGAATATATTCCATAAGCAAGAATGGTCAGTCCAGGAGGCTTACACCTCCGATGCCGATAGCGGCGCTGGCGCCCTGGGCATTTATGGTCTGGATGCCAATCAGGCATATATCATAACGCACACAGGCTGTGTCTGCGCCGACTGGGAGATGTGTCAGTAAGACCCTCAGTTTACCAAGCTTGCACTAAGCTGCCACCAACCCTTTGTTTACTTTTCGCCCGTTCCTGCCCCCGGTTCTACCAGTCCGTCCAAGCCTCACCCTCCCCGGATTCATCTTGTCCATAGGCGAAAACTTCCTGTGCTGAACCCTGACCTGGGCTGAGGCTAGAGTTACATACCTTCTCACCATCTCCAGGCTGGTGTGGCCAAGGAGCTGCTGAAGTGAGAAGAAATCGCCGCCGTCTTATGTTATCCCCACTCGCCACACACTGGTAGCTTGACAATAGTAAACTCCGCTTGCTAGAATCGAATGCTACATTGTGATAGGGGGGAATGCAAAATACCAGGTGACATTTACGAGCGGCTAAAAAACGGCCTATTAGAGCTTGACATGGATGCTGCAGTCGATGCTGCTAAGTCGGTAGCGCAGACAGGCGACCCCCAGGCTGTTAAAGGTGCTGTAGATGCGGTTACCGAGGCGTTACAAACTGTGGGTAAAAGGTTTCAAGACGGGGAGTGGTATCTGGCTGAACTGGTATATGCAGGTGAGATATCCAAGGAGACGATGAATATCCTGTCGCCCCTGATGGAGGCCGGAGCGATGGAGACAGCAGGGACCATAGTGATAGGCACTGTAGCGGGCGATTTGCACGACCTTGGCAAGAACATCTTCATAACCTATGCGAAGAGCGCAGGCTTTAATATGATCGATCTCGGCACCGACGTACCTACTCAGAAGTTCGTTGATGCCGTCAAGGAGCACAGTCCCCTTGCCCTCGGGATGTCCTGTCTCCTAACATCAACGGACATGGAGATAGGAAAGGTTATAGAAGAACTGAACAGGCAGAACCTCAGGGACAGGGTCAAAGTCGTCATAGGCGGAGCCGCGCTAACGCAGCAGTTTGCCAAGGAAGCAGGTGTAGATGCCTTTGCGCCCGATGCAGTGACGGGCACGGACATAATCAAGAAATGGAGCGCCTCGTGATGGACTTCAAAGAACGCGTTCTCACCGCATTGAATCATGAGGAGGCGGACCGCGTTCCGGTGATGGGTCTGATAGCGGAGCCAGCAACCAGCAACAAGATTCTGGGCAAACCTCCCTCACATTCCCTCGCAATCTTCTCAGGCTTACAGCCCTGCACTTTTTTGGTGAGCTCTGCCATAGAGTAGGCTCGATTCTTTCTGTCCACAAAATTAGTGGATAGCCCGGGGCGTTAGCAGGATAGAAGCCGGCAGAGAGATATTGCAGGTTGCCCCGAACCCCATCGGGATCGCTCAAATCCAATCAGGTTATCGACCATTATATTGGTTTTGATTGAGACTGTTTTGGCAATCTCTTCGGTTACGTTCTATGACTGGTATCGGTCATATCAAGGTGGCTCCCCTCTGGAATCACCTTTGTAGGAAGAAAATGAGGAGGAGCCTGTTTCCCCCCACCCGGCCGCCCTGGGATGTTTTATTTGCCCCGAACTATCGGGGAAACCTTCGCCAGAGGTGGTTCCCCTCTGGACTCCCCTTTATAACCCTTGTCTGGTGAGACCCACGGGTAGCCTGGAGCATCGGCTCCGGGCGTTGTTGAGGATGATTCTCTAACCTGTTCATAATCCCATACCCCCGTCCCCGGTCTAGGCCGAAGTGTCGGCCGACCTGTCGGCTCGGACTCGGGGGGACTTCCATTTGTAATCTGCAACATAGAAACGGGCTTTAAGTGCGTGGAGCGGCGGAAATATTGCTTTTTGGAGCGTTTGCCTGTTATAATACCTCTACTTCAGCGGGAAAGGGGTACCAAATGAGCGCAGATGAAAGGTATGATATTGTAATTGTAGGCGGTGGCTTCAACGGCGTCACAACCGCAGCCTATCTCGCCAAGTGCGGGCTGAGCGTGTGCGTGCTGGAGGAGAGGGTGGAGTGCGGCGGCGCGTGTGAGAGCACCGAGCCATTAGCCGGGGTGCGTATAAATCCCCATGCCATCTTGATGTATGGCGGACCGGCCCCCGGATTCGAACAGCTAGAGCTCTGGAAGTACGGCTTCCGAATGGACTGGAGTCCATTCATGGAGGATCTAACCAAGCAGGTGGGCAGGGGTGCTTTGACCACCGAGGGGATGCTGCCGATGAGCGAAAAGGACATAATGGGCTGGGCCAGGATAACCGGCATGCTCACCGATCCCCCGTTCCTGTACGAGCTGCTGCGCGCCACCTTCTGGTGCCCGCCTCACCCCCCGGAGGTGGAGGTAAATGCGGAGACCATCCCCTTTATGCAGGTCTACAAGAAGCACGACCCTGGCCTGTGGACCGAGGAGCTCCTTGAGATGACCCTGTTTGACCTCATGGACGAGTACTGTGAGACCGAGCACTTCAAGATACAGCAGGCGATGATATGCTGGTACTCAGGGTCCGCCGCTCACTGGGAGGGAATGGCCATCCCTACCCTCGCCTATAATATAACTCTCTGTCTAGCTGGTAGAGTCAGCGCTCCCCGCGGGGGCATGCACGGCTATCTCCACTCCATCTTTCGCTGTGCCGTCGACCATGGTGCGGTGTTCCGCACCTGCTGCCCGGTTGATGAGATCATCGTCAGAAGCGGACGGGCGGTGGGGGTACGCCTCAGGGATGATGCCGCTACAGCGGAGAAGACGATATGGGCGGACAAGGCGGTGATCAGCGATGTTGACCTCAAGCAGACCTTTAATAAGCTCATCGGGCCGCAGCACGTGGACAAGAGCCTCCTGCAGCGCGTCAATGACATCAGTCTCAAGGGGGGGAGCATCTACGTTAGCCACATCCTCACCCGCGAGAAGCTCCGCGCCCGCCCCCAGTTCCGCAGCGAGCTTATGGGAGACGAGGCTGGTATCGGGCCCTACCCCTGCGACTCGCGGGAGATCTACTTTGAGCATGTAGCGGATGTGGATAGTCGTAAAGGCGACCCTACTGTGCCGCCGGAGAGGTTGATGTGGCTGGGAACCCCCTCCAACAGGTTCAACGTCCACCATCCGCAATGCACCCGACCCGGTCAATATGTTATGTCTCCTTTCTATGTCCTTGTTCCCCCGCCGGAGTATCACGTGGAGAGTCCGGATGCCATAGACAAGAAGAAAGAGGAGATGAACGCTTACATGCGTAAGGCCTTCAGCCAGGTGATAGAGAACCTCGATTCGGACAACATCGTTTACCACTGGGCCAACACCCCTTATGAGTCGGAGTTTCGTAATACCGGTCTCATAGGCGGCACATACTGCGGCACCCGCCAATGCGATGACCAGTGGTGGACCCAGCGTCCCCTGCCCGAGATGGCTCGCTACCGCACCCCCATCGACGGGCTCTACCTGTGCCACCAGACGGCGGCGCACCCCGGCGGGCTGTGCCTGATGGCCAACACCTACAACCTGATGCACAGCCTCATCGAGGATGGGATCGCCGAGCCGGGCGACTGGTGGTACCCGTCGCCATGGTACATACCGGAGAGGGGTAAAATATCGGCGGTGCCCCGTGAGGGTAAGGTAGCAGCGTAGCGAATAATCGAAGTCTCAGATCAAGAAAGGATAATGGCCCCCGCTGTAAAAGGCAGCGGGGGCTTCTCTTTTAGCGGTTAAGCGGCCCTTCTCCTCAGCGTCATCGCTGCCAGGAAGGATATAACCACGGCGAAAGCGGCAAGTATCCCTATCTCATAACCTACATCTATAAGGCTCTGGCCCTGGAGCATGATGTCTTGCATTCCGTTCACCGCGTATTTAAGCGGGAGAAATTTCGCTATCCACTGGAGGGCGGTATGCATCTGGCCCACGTCCCAAATAACCCCGCAGAGGAGTATTTGCGGGAATATGATCAGGGGGATGAACTGAACCATCTGGAACTCGTTACGGGCAAAGGCGGAGATGAAGATGCCCAGATTAACTCCCACAGTCACCACTAAGATTTGAAATACGCAGATCCGCCACAGAGACCCAGGCTCGTGATGTGCCTCCAGCACATATATAGTGAATAGTACCACGACCAGGATCTGAATCACCGCTAATACAAAGAAGCCGAGCAGATAGCCAAGCACCATATCCAGGCGCGACGCCGGTGATGCCATCATGCGCTCCATGGTGCCCTGAGAGCGTTCACGGAGGAAGCTGATGCCGGTGATCAGGAAGCTCTGGAGTAGCCCCATGGTTGCCAGCAGCGCAGGGTAGGCACCGTCCAGAGCATGGCTTTCCTCAGGGAAGCTGTAGTTAAGGAGGGTCATTATCACCACCGGCACGACCAAGATGATCACTATTGTACGGCGGTCCCGGACTAACTGGCGCACCACCCTGGCGGCAATGGTCACGGTATTACTCGGAATCATCACCCTTTTCCCTGTAGCGGACAAAATAGAGGAAGGCGTCTTCCAGGTTGGCTTCAGGCTCTCCGGTGGCCTCCCTCAGCTCGCGGGGGGTGCCCTGGGCGATTATCCTGCCCCCACGCAGGAAGGCCAGGCGGTCGCAGTGGGCGGCATCATCCATGGTATGGCTGGAGATGATTATGGTGACGCCCCTTCTGGTCAGCCTTTCGAAGTACTCCCAGAATGTAACCCGCAGCTTGGGGTCAACCCCTACCGTGGGCTCATCCAGGAATAAAAGCGGCGGCCTGTGGACTATGGCACAGGCGAGGCTGACCCGCTGCTTCATGCCCCCGCTCAGCTTTTGCACCGAGTCCCTGCGGCGGGGCCACAGTCCCACCAGCTTGATCGCCTCATCAACCTGTTTGCGTCTTTTAGCCTTGTCCATCAGCCCGTAAATGCGGGCGAAGAAATCTACATTCTGGGCTATTGACAGCTCGGCATATAGCGAGGCGAGCTGCGGCATATAGCCCATGTTGCGAGACATTTGGCGGGAGGGAGGTCTTCCCAGCGTGCGGATAGTGCCGGACTGCGGCCTTAGCAAACCGACCAGGAGCCTGATAAGAGTCGTTTTCCCCGAGCCGTTGGGTCCGAGAATCCCAAAGCTTATGCCCCTTGGAATCTCCAGCGACAGCCGGTCAACTGCCTTGATGTTTTTGTAATTGAAGGATAGATTATTTGCCTGTATTGCTAGGCCGGTGTATTTACGCTCTGGCATATTCGCGGTATGGCCTCGACCCTATGATGTCTCACAGGATAGATAGAATTCACTGGTTTGTCAAATAAGTATACTCGCATGGTGTATAGGTGATATATCACTTCAAACATGAAGCAATAAGCCATCACAAATCACCAGTTCCCTAATCCCCTCAATCCCCGGTGGCGGTTGACCCGGCGCTCTTATTCCTACCGGAGTCCTACCACGACACTAAAATGAGCCTGTAAAAGCTTGATCTAACCGGTAGGATAGCCATCGTCATTGAGGTGGGGAGGAGTATCGGCAGGGGGACAGCGCTGGGCTTTTCTGGGTCTGGTTCTAACGTGGTCTTGTCAGGATTATAAAAAAATCTGCGAGCTGATTTGCTACTGGCTTACATATAAATACTTAGCAGAATATATGTATTGCTTCACATTCATGGATTATCTGGGAGTAGTCAGTAAGCTGAAATCGGGTATGGAGTCTACGTGGCGCTACTGTCGCCAAAGCCTCACCGTGCTTGCTTGTATGTTAGCTTGGTCTCTCTAGACAAGGGTGTCTAAAATGTCAGCCCTTCAAGCGGGATCTCTACGATTATGGCTGTACCCTTGCCCAACTCCGATTCGATTTTCAGTGTGCCACCGAGTAATTGAGCTCGCTCTTGCATACCCATAATACCCAACTTCCCCGCGATGCTGAGGTCGCTTACCTGTGTTTGGGCCAGACCTTTTCCATTATCTACGATGATCATCTTTATTTTCCCCGACCCCGACTCCAAGCGGATCACTACTTTTGATGCCTCGGCATGTCGCTTAACGTTGCCCAGAGCCTCTTGGCCAATACGGAACAGTATCAACTGGACCTCGTGCGGTAAGTCCTGCCTTTGCATGTCTAGCTGAACATCGGCGTCGATGTTGTCTTCTGTAATTAACTTGTCGGCCATCCATTCCATCGCCGCTACCAAACCCAGGTGATCCAGTATGGCCGGCCGCAACTCCTGAGCGTAGCGCCGCAAGCCGCCCAAGGTCTCCACAGCTAAATTATATGCCTCATTCAACTTCTCCCGCACTGGCTTAGCTAGCTTGTTCTTGGGCTCGGAGGCTATTGCGTCTAGCTGGTGTGTTAGCAGCAACAGGGATTGACTGGTATCATCATGCAGGTCTCGAGCGATACGCTTGCGCTCCTCCTCTTGGGCCACCAGAATTTTCTGGAGGTAGAAGTGCATGCCTTCCCGCATCTTCCTCTCCTCAGTGACATCTCTAGCTATACATTGGACACCCGTCGGCTGCCCGTTTCCGCTTCCAGTGATCAGCCTGATCGCTACCTCGATGATCGCCTTTGCCCCATCCTTCCTGATTATCTCTAGCTCGAAGCGCTGGCTGGCGGTTTCGCCCTCTATCTGCCTTCTCTGCATCTCCATAGCAATATCGAAGCTCGCCGGTGTCAAGTATTGCCGGATGTTCATAGTGGCAAGCTCACCGACTGTGTAACCGGTGAGGTCTGACGCCGCCTGATTAGCCTCAAGGATGAAGCCCTTCAAGTCACGAATAAAGATAGCCTCGCTGGCGCTGTCAAACAGGTCACGGTAACGCCTTTCCGATTCCTTAACCGCTTCTTCTGCCTGCTTGCGCTCGGTGATGTCCTGTAATGTCTCTATTGCCCCCATAACATTTCCCTTATGGTCTCTAAGTGGCGCTGCGGTAAAAAAAAGCCACCTCCCGCTCGTTCCGAAGTGAGGAAAGAAATCTTCAGCCTCGTATGCTCCCTCTATAAGAGCCGATTTACTATATTTTACGCCGTAATACCTTGCTATATCTTCATCAGGTACTTTATCCACTACAATGTCAGCCATGATCGGCCTTTCTTCGAAATAGAAAGGCGACCACTGTCTCTTGGTGCCGACTACTTCACTTGCAGAAATACCGGTGAGATTCTCACAAGCCCTGTTCCAGTGGGTGATTCTGTGCTCCTGGTCTATTACGAAGGTCGCTACCGAGCTTCCCTCGACTATTTGTGACAGTACATTCTCACTCTCCTGTAGCATCTTCTCTACCCACTTGCGCTCGGTTATATCTATGGAAATTTTCTGGACAGCTACAGGTTGCTCGCCATCGCTGATTATACTGATCATCGTCTCGATAATCGCTCCCGTCCCATCCTTTCTGACGAGCCCCAGTTCATAGCACTGGCTGGCGGTTTCGCCCTCTATCTTCCTTTGTTGCTTTTCCATAGCAACCTTGAAGCTCTCAGGTATAAGGAGCTGGGAGATGTTCATATTTGTTAACTCATCGACCGTGTATCCAGTGAGGTCCGACGCTGCCTGATTGACCTCGAAAATATTGCCCTTCAGGTCGCGAATGATTATAGCATTGCTGGCGCTGTTAAAAAGCTCTCGGTAGCGCCTTTCTGACTCCTTGACTGCTTCTTCTGCCTGCTTGCGCTTGGTGATGTCCCTCAAGACAACGGCGTAACTAGGTTTGCCTTTATAGATGACCTCACGGATGCTAACCTCAATGGGGACCCAACGCCCACCCGCCACCGGGTGCACGAATTCCCAGAGTCTAGGTGTCTCCCCTCCTTCTGTGATCTCTTTAAAGATTTGTTTTGTCTGTTCTTGGTTCTCAGGTGGAACGAGTTTCCAGTAATTTGATCCAATTAGCTTCTCAGCGGGTATTCCCAGAATTTCAGACCATCTTTTATTGGCAAACCATATCCGATTGCCACGAACAATCATATATCCTTCCGTCATATGATCGACCAAAGCCCGGTATGTCTCCTCCGACTCCCGTAGCGCCTCCTCCACCTGTTTATGCTTGATCTCCAATGCTTCCAGTTTAGCAATTCGTTGCCGCAGTGTTACCAATTCATTCATGAGTTGGTCTTTCGTTTCATCCTTGTCCTGTCGAGTGCGGGTCATGACTACCCCTTATAGGCTATTTTTAATAGCGGGCTACTAACGGTTAGCCTCCTTTTTGGATACCTAAGGCAAATCCTCCAAGGTAAGCCAGCCTTCCCTTACCCCTTTAAGTATCGCCTCAGTACGCGAAGCGACATCCAATTTGTTGAAGATACTGGATAGGTGAGCTTTTACGGTACGGACACTGAGGAAGAGTTCTTTGGCTATATCCTTATTACCCATGCCTCTAGCAGCCAATTTTAAGACCTGTAGCTCCCTGTCGCTAAGTTGTTTCTCTGCCCTGTGTTCACTACCCTCTCCCCGCGTCCTTACGCCGTATTTTAGGACTTTGGCAATTATAGCAGGATGAAGTACTGACTCACCCGCGCTCACAGTACGAACAGCATCGACTAGCGCCTGGCCACGGGCGCTCTTTAACAGGTAACCGGCTGCCCCTGCTTCCAGCAAGCCGATTACATAGCGATCATCATCATAGGCGGTTAGGATCAGCACCGCGGTAGCAGGGCTTATCTCCCTAATACGCTTGGTTGCCTCGATTCCGTTAAGCTTTGGCATCACGATGTCCATTATCACTATATCTGGCTTCAACTTTGAACTCAGATTGACTGCCTCTTCTCCATCACCTGCCTCACCCACTACCTCTATATCTTCGTGACGTTCGAAGGTATTTCGCATTGCCTCTCGCAGCAACGGATGGTCATCGGCGATTACTACCCTGATCTTTATCATCGGTGTCCTCAAAACGGCTTCTTTAAGAAGGGCCGCTTTGTACTCTTGCCACGGGTTGATTTTACTGCATTGGGGCCTATTGTGGCAACAGGACGAATTCTTTTTCTCCCTATCTGCATAGTGTACTTTAGTACACCCACCGGTGTACCTCTGGCCATACCTAAAATTGGCCCCGAGGCTCTAGATTGGTGCCCAAAAGGTCGATGACTGGTAACTCAGAAGCTGGTATCGTATACATAGGAATAGGAGGAAAAGATAGAGGAAGGAGAATGAAAATGGTTATGCAAAGTAAAACTAAACATAGGGCAAGGGTGATCAAGGAGGGAAAAACAAAGGAGGAAAAAGGTGTCAAGGTTGGTGCCCTAACAAGGGAAGTGGCTAAGCTTGTAGAGCCAGAAGAGGCCCCGAAAGCAAGAGAGTCCATTTCTACAGAGGTTCTCCAGGGGAAAGAGGTGATACTGGCAATACTCGAAAGGGCTGCTGAGGAGAGTGAGTTCTTAGCACGTTTGGCGGATGATCCAAGCGAGGCTCTGGCAGAGTATTACACCTTAACCTCTGAGGAGAGAGCCGCACTGGCTAGTGGCGATATAAAGAAGATCGAGGGTTGGGTCGGCAAGCTGGATAGGCGACTGGCAACCTGGCTCTGGTGCCGGTTGAGCCAGGAAAAGTGGTAGATAATGAGGCGTAAGAAATGGTGAACACTTCAGCAGTGCAAGATACTCAAGTGCTCGAGCCGGGGCACGAAGCTACTTTTGAGGAGCGATTAAGTGAGATTTTATCCACTTATAGCGGCAATGGAAGCGAGCTTATTCCGATCCTGCAGAAAGTCCAGCAAGCCTTTGGCTATGTGCCGGAGACAGCTATAAAAGGTATAGCCAAATTCCTTCATCTGCCAGAGGTCACTATTTTTGGGGTGGCTACATTTTATGCCCAGTTTAAGCTTGTCCCGACGGGTCGAAACATTGTTAAGGTGTGCCGAGGGACTGCCTGCTATGTACGCGGTGGTGCCCGCATTCTGCGGGAAGTAGAAAGCCAACTGGGTATAAAGCCTGGCGAAACTACACCAGATCTTGAATACAGTGTGGAGACTGTAGCTTGTATCGGTGCCTGCGCACTCTCACCTGCTATGGTAATTAACGGTCATGTTCATGGCCGGCTAACACCACAAAAAGTGAAAGCTATTTTGGATAGCAGCAGATCTAATGGCCCAAAGGATGAATAGACTATTTAACAGTTGGAGGAGCTGTGATTAACTTTAAGGAGATTCAAGGCAACGCGGTATCGCAGTGGGATGCCATGCAACGCAGCGAAAAGCCTCGCATCTTGGTAGGTATGGGAACCTGTGGCATAGCAGCAGGTGCGGAAGATGTTATAGGGGCACTCACCGAAAAACTAGCTGAGTATAATGTTCAAGCAGATGTTACCCATGTTGGCTGTATAGGCCTATGCTTTGCCGAACCACTAATCGAGGTAATTATACCAGGCAAACCGAGCGTATTCTATGGTAATCTTACACCCCAGCTTGTATCTGAAATCGTTGAGGACTATTTAATCGCCGGCAATCCACGTGCAGATCTAGCTCTGGGTACCCGTGGTGAGGGGGCTTTAGAAGGCATTCCCAAGCTCTTTGACCTACCGGTGCTCAAGCCACAAGTCCGCATCTCCTTACGTAACTGTGGCAATATTAACCCAGAAAACATCGATCAGTATATCGCTAATGGTGGCTATCTGGGCTTGGTCAATGCCGTAAAAATGAACCCCGGGGAAGTGATTGAAGAGGTCAAGAAATCGGGGCTACGTGGCCGCGGTGGTGCCGGTTTTACCACCGGGGTTAAGTGGCAGTTCTGCCACGATGCGCCAGGTGATATTAAGTATGTAATATGTAACGCTGATGAAGGTGACCCAGGAGCATTTATGGATCGAGCACTCCTTGAAGGCGATCCACATTCTGTACTGGAAGGAATGCTCATTGGTGCCTATGCCATAGGTGCTACAGAAGGTTATATTTACATCCGAGCCGAGTATCCGTTGGCGATTAAGAGGCTCGGGGTTGCCATAGAGCAGATGAGGGAATATGGGCTACTGGGCGATAACATTTTGGGCTCAGGATTCGGCTTCCACCTTAAGATGAAAGAGGGGGCAGGTGCTTTCGTCTGTGGTGAGGAGACGGCACTTATGGCTTCCATCGAAGGTAGCAGAGGGATGCCCCGCTCCCGGCCCCCTTTCCCTGCCCAGTACGGTTTGTGGGGAAAGCCAACGAATATTAACAATGTGGAGACCTGGAGTAATGTCTCAGCCATCCTAGAGAAGGGTGCCAAGTGGTATTCAGGCTATGGTACCGAGAAAAGCAAAGGCACAAAGAATTTCTCTCTGGCGGGTAAAGTCGTCCGTACAGGGCTCGTAGAGGTTCCGATGGGGATTACCCTGCGCGAGATCGTCTATGACATCGGTGGAGGCATCCCTGAGGGCAAAAGACTCAAGGCGGTTCAAACTGGCGGCCCATCAGGCGGTTTCATACCAGAGGATTTAATAGACCTTCCGGTTGACTATGAATCGTTAGCGAAGGCAGGTTCGATAATGGGCTCCGGAGGGATGGTGGTTATAGATGAGGACACCTGCATGGTCGATATGACTAGATTTTTCCTTACCTTCACTCAGGCCGAGTCCTGCGGCAAATGTATACCGTGTCGTTGGGGAACCAAACAAATACTAGATATTCTGGAGGACATAACAAATGGGAAGGGTAGATCGGGGGATATTGAATTGTTGCAGGAACTAGCTGAATCGGTTAAGGATGGTTCGCTATGCGGTTTGGGTCAAACAGCACCCAATCCCGTACTTACTAGCATTCGTTATTTCCGGCATGAATACGAGACCCATATAAATGAGAGACGATGCCCGGCATTGGCCTGTACGGAGTTGATCTCCTTCTATATCAATCCAGATACGTGTCAAGGTTGTGGTATATGTCTCAGGGCGTGTCCGACCGATGCCATATCCGGTGGTAAACGGATGGTGCACATTATAGATCAGAATGAGTGTATCAGGTGCGGTACTTGCCTCGAGGTTTGCCCGACCCGGTTTAGTGCTGTGTCGAAGGTTTCCGGCGAGGAAGTAACGGTTCCAAGCGAACCCATCGCGGTTACGGGAACGAAGTCAGCTGTAGGGGCTACCAGTGGATCTTCTGATGAATGAGGTATGCGATGATGGAAAAGAGTACATTAACCAGAACGGAAATCAGAACGGAGAAGATTACATTAAGCGTCGATGGCCAGTATGTAGAAGCCAGCGCGGGCATGACGGTGTTGGAGGCAGCCCGAAGCGCGGGTATCTACATCCCAACCCTCTGCTATGACCCTGACATGAATCCCTACGGAGCCTGCCGACTCTGTGTGGTTGAGATCGAGGGTATGCGTGGCTTGCCCACTTCCTGCACAACCCCGGTTACTAACGGAATGGTGGTACATACAGAGACACCCAGGGTAAACCAGTCACGCCGCATCACCATGGAACTCATCATGGCCAATCATCATGGTGATTGTCTCACCTGCGCTAAGAACCAGCAGTGCGAGTTACAAAATATCGCACGTTATCTGGACATCGATCAGGAGCACTTCGACAAACTGCGAAAGGGGACGCAGGTTCTTCCTATTGACCGTAGTCATCCGGCATTCGAGCGAGACCTCAACAAATGTATCCTGTGCGGTAAATGTGTGCGTGCCTGCCACGAGATAGCCGGCGTCGGTGCCATTGGCTTAGCCTTCCGCGGCTACTCGGCGAGAGTGGTAACCGCGGGCGATAAGCCGATACTGGAATCGATCTGCGAATCCTGCGGCGAGTGCCTGGCAAGGTGTCCAACCGGGGCCCTGGTTCCCAAGCATGAAAAGCAGGCCTTGCGTGAAGTTAAAACGATCTGTCCCTATTGCGGGGTTGGCTGTTCGCTGTATTTGGGCATTCGTGGCAATAAAGTCGTTAGCGTACGGGGAGATATGGACAGCCCGGTAAACCACGGTGGCCTCTGCGTTAAAGGACGCTTCGGTTTCGACTTCGTGAGTCACCCTGACAGGTTGACCAAGCCCATGATTAGAAACCAAGGTCGGGGCAAGGACATAAAGGTTAATGGCAATTTCAGGGAGGTCTTCCACGAGGCCAGCTGGGATGAGGCCCTGGAACTGGTGGCGGAGAGGCTTTCCCAGGTCAAGGAGAAACACGGGCCGGATAGCATCGGGGTGCTTAGTTCTGCCAAGTTCACCAACGAGGAGAACTACTTAGTGCAGAAATTCGCTCGCGCTGTGCTGGGCACCAACAACGTTGATCACTGCGCCCGTCTCTGTCACGCCTCGACGGTGGTTGGTGCCATAGCCGCCTTCGGTGACGGGGCTATGAGCAACTCCATTGCTGATTTTGCCAAGTCCGATCTCCTCTTCATAATCGGCTCCAATACGACCGAGTGTCATCCCATTATCGGACGCACCATCCGCCAGGGGGTAAAGTCACGCGGCACAAAGATAATCGTTGCCGATCCTCGTGCCATTGAGCTTTCCAACCTGGCTACAGTTCACCTGCCCCATAAACCGGGATCGGATGTGGCCTTACTCAATGCCATGATGAATGTGATTATCTCCGAGGGCCTGCATGACACCACGTTCATTGAGGAGCGTACCGAGGGCTTTGAGGAACTAGCAGAGACTGTCAAGGGTTACACTCCTGAGAGGGCCGAGGAGATAACCGGTGTTCCACAGGCTGACATAGTGAAGGCGGCCCGCCTCTTTGCCAGTGCCGAGAGGGCAGCGATCCTCTATGGCATGGGGATAACCCAGCACACCACGGGCACGGACAATGTCAAGAGCGTAGCCAACCTGTTGATGCTCACCGGCAATATGGGACGCGAAGGCACGGGGTTCAGTCCATTAAGAGGCCAGAATAATGTCCAGGGAGCGTGTGACATGGGTACCCTCCCCAACGTCTACCCTGGCTATCAGAAGGTAGATAGTCCCGATGTCAAGCTCAAGTTCGAATCAGCTTGGGGATGTTCCTTGAGCGAGAAGCCTGGGCTGCCAGTTACCGAGATGATGGAGGCTGCTTACCAGGGGAAAATTAAAGCCATGTATGTGGTGGGTGAAAATCCTCTAATGAGCGAACCTTCTTTGGACCATGCGAGGGAGGCGATGAAAAATCTCGAATTCCTGGTGGTTCAGGACATATTCCCTACTGATACGGCAGTGATTGCTGATGTCATATTACCCGCTGCCGTTTTTGCTGAAAAGGATGGCACCTTTACCAACACCGAGAGACGGGTACAGAAGCTGCGGAAAGCGGTTGACCCACCTGGAGATGCCAAGCCGGATTGGGAGATCCTCTCTGAACTGGCGGAGAGGATGGGGTATGCCTTTGATTACCAGAGTACAGAGAAGATAATGGAGGAGATTGCATCAGTTGCTCCTATATATGGCGGTATCCATCACCATCGGCTGGATGGTTATGGCCTGCAGTGGCCATGCCGTGACCGGGAACATCCGGGAACCCCTACACTTCACGAGGGCCAATTCACCCGTGGCCGTGGCAAGTTCCATGCCGTCGAATATAAGCCTCCGGCGGAGTCGATATCTGAAGGCTATCCCCTGATCCTCACTACTGGCAGGGTGCTGGAGCACTGGCATACAGGCAGCATGAGCCGGCGGTCTGAAGTGCTGGATGAGCTTCATCCCAGTGGCAAGGTTGATATTCATCCGGATGATGCGCTGAAGCTAGGGATTGTGGATGGCGACTCAGTAACCCTAGCCTCGGAGCGAGGGAAGATCGAGACTGAGGTTCATGTTACGGATAAGACCCCGCCAGGGCTTGCATTCATGGCCTTCCACTGGAGTGAGTCGCCGGCAAATGTCTTGACCAGCACCGCCCTGGATCCGGTGGCTAAGATACCCGAGTTTAAGGTCTCAGCGGTCAGGGCAGTGCTTGCGGTGCTGGATAGAGCAACTCAAGACAATGACTTTTTTGCTCGGCTTGCAGAAAATCCTGCCGAAGCGCTTAAGGAATACGAGCTAACTCCCGAGGAAAAGGCTGCCATAGTTAGTGGCGACATCCGTAAAATCGAGTCATGGGTAGGCAAGCTAGACGAGCGGCTACGAACTTGGCTCATCGCTAGGTTGCAGCAAGAAAAGTGGTAAGGCCAATTCGGGTCGAAGAGGAAGTCGGCTTGCTCATGGAGCCTTGCCTCGCAGGTTGAGGGCTGGTACTTCCTTACGGAAATCCGCATCATTTCTTTACTACTCCGGCGGCTGCCGGGCCTTCGGCTCGCATATCAATAAGCCATTACCAATCGCCAGTTCCCTTATTCCCTAATCCCCGGTAGCGGTTGACCTGTAATGCCTCTTTTTGTTAAAATTCTACTGCCGTGCCAAGATGATACTGGATAAGTTTGCTCTAACCGGTAAGGTGGCCGTCGTCACCGGGGCGGGAAGGAGTATAGGCAGGGGGATAGCTCTCGGCTTCGCCGAGGCCGGTGCCGATATAGTATGTGCTGCCCGTACTATTAGCGAGATAGAATCGGTAGCCTCAGAAATCCGTAACCTGGGTAGAAGGGCAATTGCTGTCCCCTGCGATGTCCGCGAGGCCGAACAGGTGGAGGGTATGGTGAGCAAGGCAGTGGAGGAGTTCGGCCGTATCGACATCCTGATTAACAATGCCGGGGCCGGCTACCTCAAGCCGGCGATAGAGACCAGCGAGCGCGCCTGGGAGTTCCAGATCAGGCAGAACCTGACCAGCGCTTTCCTCTGCAGCAAGGCAGTGGCCAAAGTCATGCTGGAGCAGAAAGCAGGCTCAATCGTCAATATCTCCAGCCGGGCGGGCGACCAGCCGGCGGTGGGCATGATTGCCTACGGTGTTTCCAAGGCTGGAATGAATCACCTCACCAGGACGATGGCGTTTGAACTGGCTCCCCATATAAGGGTGAACTGTATCAGCCCCGGCGCCGTCTGGACCGAAACCAGCGCCGAGACGCTGGGACCGGCGAAGGATAGGATTATCCGCGGCACCCCGCTGGATCGCATGGGCACTCCGGAGGATATAGCCCTGGCGGCAATATATCTGAGCTCTCCCGCATCTAGCTGGGTGACTGGAAAGATACTGGAGATAGATGGGGGAATCTACGGCCAGATTTTTAAGGCTGGCTAATGTGTGTTTACACTGGGTAAGCCAGACAAGGAGGTGTGATCAGGATTTTAAAGATCCAGGGAACATTGTGCAATACGATAAAGCTGGAAGGAGGTAGACATGGAAGAGCGCAACGATTATAGCGGGGAGTTTATAAGGCATTTCAGATATGAAGATTTCTCCAAGGAACTACTGGGGAAACTGCTCTGTGAATACGGCAGGCTTTACGAGCTGATGGACGGGCTATGGTATTCCACCGTAGCTGAGGAGGTAGGCCCGGAGAAGGCGTGGGAGTGGGAGATGAAGGTCTGGCGCAGGATAGTCCGGCATGTGCTCGGCGGACTGCAGAAAACCGCCAATATCCAGGGGAACGACCTCTACACCATGTTCAAAGCGGTGCAGCTGGATCCCTGTTACACCGACGGGCTGTACCAGTATGACATCTATATCAGGGACCCTAAATATGCCATAATGACCATCTACCGCTGTCCCTCACTGCTCTATTTCGAGAAGACCGACCCGGGCAGGATCAAGCCGCTGTGTCATGACCTGGAGCCGCCGGCCTTCCAGGACTATGCCGATCATTTCAACCCCAAGATAAAGGTAAGCCCGCTGAAGCTGCCGCCGCGTAAAAGCCCGAACGAAGTCCCGGTCTGCATGTGGGAGTATAAGCTGGAGGATTAGCGAAGAAGGTATCTACCCGACTAGTTACTTCAGTAACAGTAACAATGAGCGGTAGTAATTTCCTACAAAGAGGCTGCTGAAAAAGAGGTGCAGGATACTTCCTGTCGGGGGTCTGGGGGTGTCCCCCAGCTTTAAAAATCCCCCAAGATTGGGGGATATAGGGGGTTGATTCAGACTTCTTCAGCAGTCTCCCAAAGAAAGAGGTTGCCTTGGGAGAGTTACACGACTATAGCGGAGAGTTTAACCCCGATCTGACCCTTCCCGATTTCTCCAGGGAGGCGCTTATAAGACTGCTGGTGGCAGCGGGCAAGCTCTATCTGGGGATAGATGGGGTCTGGACAGGCCTCATGAGGCAGAAGTACGGCGATAAGACGGCTTTCGATTACGATAAGGAGGTCTGGTTCTCAAAGGGGTTGGAGATCGATATACGTCAGACGGTGGAGGCGCTGAATATCAAGGGGGACGACATCCCCACCCTGTTCAAGTACCTCCAGTTCGGTCCGGCGTTCTCGGTGATATACGTTGGGCCCCCGCCCGGTTTTGAGCCGCGCGTTACGTTTGAGTTAAAGAGCAAGAACCACGGCATAATGACCGTTACCCGCTGCAATTCGCTGGAATACTTCGAGAGGCACAATGACACCGCTTTACAGAAGCTGGCATGTGAGGAGATAGACTTACCCGCGTTCAGGTGGATAGCGAAAAGGTTCAACCCCAAAATAGCGGTGGAGCCAATTAAGTTGCCTCCCCGCAAGAGCAAGGATGAGATCGCCTGCCAGTGGGAGTTCAAGTTTGACGCGTAGTTATGAGCCAGAAGGAGGATACTATGCCGGACCTGGAAGACTATAGCGGCCCGTTTAACCCCAACCTGAAGCTCACCGACTTCTCCAAAGAGGCGCTGTTGCGGCTGCTGGTGGCAGCGGGCAAGATGTACCTGGGGTCGGACGGCATGTGGACCACCGTTATCCGCAAGAGATATGGCGATGATGTAGCCCTTTCCTGCTCCAAGGAGGTGTGGAACACCATCGGCCAGCAGGAGCTGCGCCGCCCTACAGAGGCGATGAACATCGGGGTGGGCGATATCGCCTCCCTGTTCAAGTTCTTTCAGGTCGACCCCGGGTTCGCCGTGATGTTCGATATCGACTTCGAGCTCAGCGATGACGGGAAATATGGCCTGATGACGGTGAAGCGCTGCCCGTCGCTGGAATACTTCGAGCGCCATGGCGATGAGTGGTTGATGAACCTGGCCTGCAATGAGCTGGATAGGCCTATGCTCCCGGAGACGGCACGCCATTTCAACCCGGAGATAAAAACCAGGCCGCTTAAGCTGCCCCCGCGAAAGAGCAAGGATGAGATCGCCTGCCAGTGGGAGTTCAAGCTTGGAAGTATAGTTATGAGCCAGAAGGAGGATACTATGCCGGACCTGGAAGACTATAGCGGCCCGTTTAACCCCAACCTGAAGCTCACCGACTTTTCCAAGGAGGCGCTGGTCAGGTTGCTTGTCGCAGCAGGCAAGATGTACCTGGGGGCTGACGGGATGTGGACTTCGGTTATCCGCAAGAGATACGGTGATGACGCGGCGCTCTCATGTTCCAAGGAGGTCTGGGATACTAACTGGAAGCAGGAGATGCGTAGGCCGACGGAGGCGATGAATATCCACGGGAACGATATCGCCAGCATGTTCAAGTACTTTCAGATCGATCCCGGTTTTGCCGTGATGTTCGATATCAATTACGAACTTAAGGATGGCGGTAACTACGGCTTGATGACGGTGACAAAATGCCGCACGCTGGAGTACTGCGAGCGGCACGGCGACGACTGGCTGCTGAACCTGGCATGTAATGAGCTGGACAAGCCCCTGATTGCGGAGACAGCTCGTACCTTCAATCCCAAGATAACGACAAACATTCTAAAGCTGCCTCCACGAAAGAGCAAGGATGATATCGCCTGCCAGTGGGAGTTCAGACTAGAGACATAGCTTTTCAGCTAGTAATAAATATAGAAGGAGGAAAGTATGGGAGACCTACCCGATATGAGCGGCCCTTTCGACCCCAACTTCAAGCCGCGCGACCTTACCTCAGAGGCGCTGGAGAAGCTTCTGGTTATGGCTGGCCAGCTGTATCTGGGGGCCGACGGGATGTGGACCACCGTCATCCGCAAGAGGTACGGCGATGACGTAGCCGTCTCGTGTTCCAAGGAGGTGTGGGACACCAACTGGAAGCATGAGATCGATCGCCCCCGGAAGTGGATGAACATCCAGGGGAATGACATCGCTGCCCTGTTCAAGTGCTGGCAGGTCGACCCCGGCTTTGCCGCGATGTTCGATATCGACTTCGAGGTCAGTGAGGATGGGAAGCATGGTAAACTGACGGTGACCAAGTGCCGCACGCTGGAGTACTGCGAGCGGCACAATGATACCTGGCTGCAGAACCTGGCGTGCAACGAGCTGGACGGGCCCCTGATCCCGCTGAGCGCCGAGTATGTCAATCCTAAGATAAAGTGTAAGGCGACGAAGCTGCCGCCGCGAAAGAGCCCGGACGAGATCCCCTGCCAGTGGGAGTTCTGGATGGAAGACTAGAACCAGGGCACAACAAAAAGCCAGCGTTTCAATGAAATGGGCGCTGGCTTTTTATTAATTCGCGGGGGAATTACATAGGCTGGAATTCCTTGCCGATTATCTCCCTGGCGATATTTAGCTTCATTATCTCGGCGGTGCCGTCCCCGATCTCGCAGCCGATCACGTTCCTCAGCCGTTGCTCTGCGGGGCACTCCTCGCTGAAGCCTATCTGTCCGTGGACGAGCAGCGCCTCGTGGCAGGCTTCCATGGCAGCGCGGGCGCCATACCACTTGGCCATTGAGGCTTCCTTGAGGTTGCGTTCGCCCTTGTCCCTGAGCCCCATGGCCCGGTAGCAGAGGAGGCGGGCGGCCTCGAGTTTGGTGGCCTGCTCGGCTATGTTGAAGGATATAGCCTGGAATTTGGCCAGGGGTCGCCCGAAGGCGGTGCGCTGCTTGGCATACTCGATGGCCTCCTCCAGCGCGCCCTCGGCCTGACCAATGGCCTGCAGCGTCAGTGCCACCCGCACCACACCGATCACGTCCATGGCCAGGTAAAAGCCCTGGCCCTCCACCCCCAGCAGGTGATCGGCGGGTATGCGCATATCGTCGAAGAAGAATGAGGCGCGCTGTGCCGAGGGCCAGCCCATATCGGGGATAGCGGACTTGGTAAGCCCGGGCGTGTCGATGGGAAGGAGGAAGGCGCTTACCCCCCTGGCCCCGGCTTCGGGGTCGGTCTTAGCGAACATAACCCCGATCTTGGCCTGCATACCCCAGCTAACCGAGGTCTTCTCCCCGTTTATGACGTAGTAGTCGCCGTCCTTCACCGCCCTGGTCTTTAGGGCCACGGCGTCAGAGCCGCAGTCTGGCTCGGTCAGGCACAGGCAGGCGAGTATATCGCCCTGGATAAGAGGCTTGAACCACCTGTCCTGCAGGTAATCGGGCGCATATGAGAGCGCCTGGCCCAGGAAGCCGCAGGAGCCTATCGGCAGTACGCCGACGGTGAAATCCGCCTTTGACAGCTCCTCGATGGCAATGCCTACGGTAACCCAGCTGACCGTCTGGCCTCCGTACTTCTCGGGGACATTCATCGCCAGGAGCCCCAAGTCGGCCATCTTTTTTACGATTTTCATGTCAACTTTAGTCTTCTTGGCGCGCTCCCTGGCGCTGGGTGCCAGTTCCTTCCGGGCGAACTCCTGGACCTGTCGCCGGAAAAGCTCCTCTTCATCGCTGAAAACAAATGACATGCTATTCTCCTTCCTTGATTAAACGGGGCTGGTAAAATTTAGGGATAATCCGGGATCATTTCTCCTGTGCTGCTGATACCTGCTCATTAACGAAGTCGATCACCGTGCCGGTCAGCGTATGTGGCTGGAAGGCCCCCTTGACCCCCAGTGCCTTGAGCGCGGGGAAGTCTTTTGGGGGAATTACACCCCCTGCTGCCAGGGAGATGTGCTGCGCCCCCTTCTCCTTCAGCAGCGCTATTATCTGCTCTGCCAGTGCCATGTGGCGGCCGAGGTGACTGCTCAGGAAGATAAAATCGACATCCTCCTGGATCGCGGCGGCGACAATGGTTTCCGGTGTCTGGTAAAGGCCGGTGTATATGGTCTCCATGCCGGCATCCCGAAGTCTCACCATCAGGATGGAGAGCCCCCTGACATGGGTATCCGGCCCTGCCTTTGCCAGTAAAATCCGTATTTTTCGCTTCGATGTCACCTGACAGTTCCTAAACCGTGGAAAACCAATCGGGCGGGATGAGGCAACTCTTGTCCTCGCCCAGCTCTTCCTTGAGTATGCCGAAGACCTCGGCGGTGGTACAGTGAGCCTTGGCCGCCTCGACCATTACGGGCATCATATCTCTATCACCGGTGACGGCCTCCCTGTACTCGGCCAGCACCTCATGGACCCGCCCGCTATCTCGCTCGGCCCGCAGCTTCTGCAGCCGCTCACTCATTATCCTGTGTGTTCTCATCGGGTCCTGCTCGAAGATATCGATGGGAGCTTCCTCACCTTCCTCGGGCTGAAACCGGTTGAGTCCGACGATAACCTGTTTGCCGCTATCAAGGTCATAGGACTGTTTCACATTGGCGGCGGCGATCTCTCGCTGCAGGTAGCCCCTCTCCAGGGCAGCGATATAACCGCCCATCGCTTCGATTTTTTCAAGGTATTCCCGGATGGCTTTCTCCATCTCATGGGTCAGGTACTCTATATAGTAGGAGCCGGCGAGCGGGTCTGCCACACTAACGATCCCGGTCTCGTGCTCGATAACCTTACCGGTGAGCAGGGCGATGCGTGCCGCCTCTTCGGTGGGCGCGCTGAACGCCTCGTCCATGCAGGTGATGTTGAGACCGCTGGCACCTCCGAAGATGGCAGATATCGCCTGAAGGCCGGAGCGGAATATGTTGAGCTGCGGGTGCTGTGCCGGGAGGGTGGAGGCCGATGTCTTTACCTGGATGCGCATGCGCAGGTTCTTGTCGGATTTGGCGTGAAACCGCTCCCTCATTACCTGTGCCCATACCTTGCGGGCAGCACGAAACTTGGCCACCTCCTCGAAGAAGTCGCTGTAGCAGGCGAAGAAGAAGGTGAGGTGGGGAGACAGCTCGTCTATATCAAGGCCTTTTTCCAGACAGCCCTGTACCACCTCTATCATGTCGGCGATGGCAAAAGCGGCCTCCTGGGGCGCGGTGCAACCTGCCTCGCGGCTGGAGTATGCCTGAACATCGCAGGCTCTGAAACGGGGCATTTCTGCGGTGACGAATTTCAGTGTATCGACTATGAGCCTGAGGCAGGCGCGCGGCGGAAAAAGGTGGACACCCTCGCCGATGGGTCCGTGCAGCGAATCGTTCAGGGTGGCCCCCAGCAGGTTGCTTCGCGGTATACCGCGATTGTCGGCAATTGCGATATAGTGAGACACCCGCCAGTTAGGGGCATAGGAGAGTGCCCCGTGATAAACCCCCTCGAGTGGGATCCCCTCCAGGATGGCTTCGCTGTCCTCGATCGAGTTGCAGGGCGGGCCGGATACACCAACCCACTGGGCCATGCGGGGGTCATCGGAATCGAAGCCGTAGGCGCTGGTCATATCCATGGTGAGGTTGTAGCTGGGCATGCCGCTGGGGGACGCCATCCCGTAGTTAAACAGGTATTTGATCCGTTTGTTGGTCTCCTCGGGCAGGCCGAAGCCCAGCACCGGCCGCTGGGCGAATATGATACCCCGCGAACCGCTGTATATGCCTCGGGTAAAGGGGTATTCCCCGGGGTTGCCTATATACTTGGTGTAGTCCAGGTCCTTGATATCTTGCGGCGTGTAGACGCCCTTGATTGGAATGCCGCCACTGGTGTATCTGGGCTCCTCCTGAGGCTCGGGGGATTTACCTTTAGGTCCCTTTTCCATCTGGCTAATCTGTCTCTGCTGATGTGTGTCTACTCATGGCAACCAGGTAATCATCTTACAATTTGTGACTGTGGTTTGTCAACCAGATAAACGGGGGGACGCTTCGGCCCAGGTTGGGGGGGGCCCCCACGCCTTGAGCCGGAGTGTTGGCTGGCATATTGGCCTCGGAGCAGAAATGCATTCCAGGGCAGGCGGAACAAAGGGGGAGTGCAGAGGGGGATTCCCCTCTGACGGGGGTATGGGGGTGTCCCCCAGAAAAACCTTTCAGGGTGGGTGGGTGGGAAAAGACAGGCCGCTCGCAATGACATCCACAGCAGGCTAGTGGTCATGTTAAAAATGTAATGGACGAGTAAACTGGGTTGACAATCAGGCACCATCAAGTGTATTGTTTGACGAACACTGATAGTTTAGCCGTCTACGGGCAATTAATAGACTTTCAAATGTAATCCGGGCGCTTTAATGGGAGCATAGTAATAGCTTAATGCAGTAAGAGAATGAAGAGTAGTGGGTTGAGTTGTTCTATATGGAGGTTCACTGCCATTTCGATGGTAGCAGCGCTGGCGCTGGTGTTCTCGCTGGCAACAGTAATAATTCCGGCAAGTCCAGCGCAGGCTTTGAACATTGAAGTAATGAATACCAACGACAGCGGTCTCGGTTCGCTCCGACAGGCGATTGCTGACTCCATTACCGGTGGCACGATTAACTTCTCTGACACGCTCACGGGCAGCACCATCACCCTGACCAGCGGTCAACTTACTATTGATAAAAGCCTTACCATCACCGGTCCCGGCGAGGCCTTTCTTGAAATCAGCGGCAATAATACCTCTCGCGTGTTTTATATAAACCAATCCACGGTCGATATGTCCGGCATGACAATCCGCAACGGCAACACCTCAGAAAACGGAGGCGGCCTATATAACAACGGTGGCAACGTGACTATGACCAGCTGCAACATAAGTGAAAATGAGGCTACTGATTATGGAGGCGGCATTTATAGAGACGGGGGCGATGTGACACTGACCAACTGCACCGTCAGCGACAACACCGCCTATGGAGATGGTGATGGTGATGGCGGCGGCATTTTTAACAGGGGGGATACGGGAGGTGGGCTGATGATGACCAGCTGCACCGTCAGCGGAAACTATGCTGAGTACAATGGCGGCGGCATTTATAACGAGGATACCCTGACGATGACCAACTGCACCGTCAGCGACAACACCGCCTATGGAGATGCCATCGGCGGCGACAGGGGCGGCGGCATTTATAACGATGGTCTTCTGACGATGACCAGCTGCAACGTCAGCGACAACACCGCAGGCGAAAACGGCGGCGGCATTTATAATTACATGGGCAATGTTACGATGACCAGCTGCACCGTCAGCGGCAACACCGCTGAGGGAAATGGCGGCGGCGGCTATGGCGGCGGCATTTATAATTTCATGGGCAATGTTACGATGACCAGCTGCACCGTCAGCGGAAACACCGCCGTAGATGGCGGCGGCCTACATAACAAAGGTGGCAATGTGACTATGACCAGCTGCACCATAAGTGAAAATGAGGCTAATTCTTTGGGAGGCGGCATTTATAGAGATGGGGGCGATGTGACGATGACCAGCTGCACCGTCAGCGGAAACACCGCCAATCAAAGCGGCGGCGGCATTTTTAATGGATACGAGGATACCCTGACGATGACCAGCTGCACCGTCAGCGGCAACACCGCTGAGGGAAATGGCGGCGGCGGCTATGGCGGCGGCATTTATAATTACAAGGGCAATGTTACGATGACCAGCTGCAACGTCAGCGACAACACCGCACAAAATGGCGGCGGCATTTATAATTACATGGGCAATGTTACGATGACCAGCTGCACCATCAGCGGCAACACCGCTAGTTACAGGGGCGGCGGCATTGATAACGAAGACGAGATGACGATGACCGACTGCACCATCAGCGGCAACATCGCAGCCGATAGCGGCGGCGGCATTTTTAATGGATTCGAGATGACGATGGTGATGGTGAGGTGCACCGTCAGCGGCAACACTGCCGGGGACGCGATGAGCGGCGGCGGAATTTTTAACAACGGTGAGCTGACGATGACCAACTGCACAGTCAGCGGAAACACCTCCGACGAGGGCGGCGGCATTTATAATATAGGCAATTTGACGATGATCAACTGCACCATAAGCGACAACACCGCCGACGAGGGCGGCGGCATTAATAATGATGATTCTGTTTTAAATTTAACGATGACGTGTACCATCGTCTATGGCAACACACCCGACGATATCGATGGCGGCTATACTGATGCAGGCGAAAACATCGTCGGTGACCCGGACGGCGACCCTGACCCCCTCCTCGGTCAGCTTCGGGATAATGGAGGTCCCACCTTCACACACGCTCTGGGGATTGGCAGCCTGGCAATCGACGGCTGCACCGGCGGAAACTGTACCGTGGCCACCGACCAGCGCGGCGTCTCCCGCCCGCAGGGAGATGAGTGCGACATCGGCGCCTATGAAGTAGGTGATTGCTGCGATGAGGTAGCTACAGCCACCGCAACGGGCACAGTCGAGCTTTGTGTGTCCTCAGGCGTAATGGAAAACCTGACAGCAGTAGGTGAAGGTTCGCTGGCCTGCCCCGAGGAGGGAAAACCGAATCTTGAATTCACACATGGCTTCCTCTCGTTCAATGTAACAGGCTTCACAGGCGACACGGTGACCATCAATATCACCCTACCCCAGGCTGTCCCGGTGGGAACCGAGTACTGGAAGTGCCAAAACAACACATGGGTGGATGTGACATCGCTTCTGGGTGACGATGACGGCGACAACGTGCTGACCCTCACAATCACCGATGGCGGGCTGGGGGACGCCGATGGGACCGCTAACTGGGTGATCGAGGAGCCGGGAGCCCCTGCTCAACCGGGAAGAGCACTGATCGTCGGGGGGGAGGTTTACCCGGTGGACAGGTTGCAGATACTTATGCCGTGGCTGGGGCTGGCGGCGCTGATGGCGTTGGCCATGGCGGTCGTGGTGATAATGAAGAGGAGGCGTACGGCGTAGGCGCTCCAAGAATAGACGAGAAGATAACGGGGGTTAGGATATATTTCCAATCCCCGTTTTATTTGCCAGACAAAAGGCTATAAACCTTCCACGAAGGAGGGGCCCCTGAGGCCTATATTGTGGGCAGGGGTCTTTGTTTATGTGTAGGTTGGAGCATCCGCTCCGACTCTGTGTTTCCCCGCGTCAGATTCCAGAGATTCTGAGAGAGACCCCGATGTAGGCCGAAGCGTCGGCCGACCTGTCGGCCTCGGGGGTGGCAATCCCCACATTGAATTTAGTGAGATTGCTGAAATATTCTTGATCAACCCCCTAAATCCCCCAATCTTGGGGGACTTTTAAATCTGGGGGATACCCCCAGACCCCCAGCAGGAAGTATCCTGCACCTCTTTTTCAGCAATCTCTCAGTGATTGGGGGACTGATTTAGCGATTTTTGGGGTTTTTAAAAAGGCGCATCTGGTTCCGGAGCCAGGCGAGCCACCGGTCCACACCCTGGCCGGTGGTACAGGAGACCTCGAAGATTTCCGCCCTGTCGTTCAGGTTTTTAACCGCTTTTTTATAGGCCATCGTATCGAATTGCAGGTGCGGAAGCAGGTCGATCTTGTTTATGAGCACGACATCCGCTACGGTGAACATCAGCGGATATTTTAATGGCTTATCATCTCCCTCGGGGGTGCTGGCGATCACCAGGTTCTTGTGCGCGCCGATGGCGAATTCCGCGGTGCAGATCAGGTTGCCCACGTTCTCAATGAATAGTAGCTCGATATCCTGAAGCTGCATGCTATCGAGCGCCCGCTGGGTCATATTGGCGTCGAGGTGACATTCCCCGCCGGTGTTTATCTGGAGCACCGGCACGTTCTCACTACCTATTGTCTCCGCATCTATGCTGGAGCTTACATCGCCCTCGATAACGCCGATCCTGGTCTCCCCTTTCAGCCGCTTTATTGTTTCCAGGATGAGGCTGGTCTTGCCGGCGCCCGGCGAAGACATCACGTTCGCCGCAAATACGCTGTTTTTATCCAGCAACTGGCGGTTTTGCTTGGCGATCTGCTCATTAGCGCCCAAAATGTCTTTAAGAACCTTTATTTCCATGCTCTTCCACCTCAATGCTCTCTACGAACAGCTCGTTGCCGCCGACAAGCTGTATACTGTTGCCTTTGCAGGACGGGCAGGTCCAGTCCATCTCCACGATCTCGAATTCTTTACCGCAGTCCCGGCATCGACCGGTTGTGGCAATAGTCTTGAAGGTCAGCTCGGCGTTTTCCATGATTGTACCTTTGGTCATATGGTCGAAATAGAACTGCACGCAGTCGCCCACAAAGCCGGTCAGCTCTCCAACGACCAGATTTATTCTGCCCACCTTCCTGGCGCCGGCCTTCTCCGCATGTTCCCTGACAAGCCCGATCACGGCCTCTGTTATGGCCAGTTCATGCATTTTAACATATCCTGGGAAGCGGGTCGCCGACCAGCATATCTACTATTCGGGAGGCCCCAATCGTGGTCCTCATTACAACCCGTCCCGGTTTTTTTGCACTTACCTCACCAATTGTGACGGCCTCTCTTCCGTAGGGGTTCCTGCGCATCGCTTTAAGGATTATATCTGCATCCTCCGCCTTGACTATCGCCACCAGCTTACCTTCATTGGCTATATAAAGCGGGTCAAGGCCCAGCATCTCGCAGGCAGCGAGCACCTCTTCACGCACCGGGACCCTTTCCTCCTCGATCCTTATGCTTACCCCCGACTGCTCTGCCAGTTCATTAAGGGTAGTAGCCAGCCCTCCCCTGGTGGGGTCTCGCAGGCAACGAATATTTAGGCTGGCGTTGAGCATCTCAGCTACCAGGCGGTTAAGCGGGGCACAATCGCTCTCCAGCTGTGTGGAAAAGCTCAAACCTTCCCGGCGGCTGAGCACCGCTATTCCATGCTCGCCGATGGCTCCGCTTAAAAGCACCCTGTCTCCCGGCCTGGCGTTACTTCCGGAGATATCGACCCCATCAGGTATTACGCCGATGCCCGAGGTATTTATAAAGAGCCTGTCGGCGCTGCCCCGGTTCACCACCTTGGTATCTCCGGTGGCGATTTTCACCCCCGCTTCCTGAGATGCTCTCTTAACAGACCCAACGATTTCCTCTAGCTCGCTCATGGGGAGGCCCTCCTCGATTACGAAGGAAAGGCTTAAATAGAGCGGTCTGGCACCTGACATGGCCAGGTCATTAACCGTGCCACAGACGGCGAGCTTTCCAATATCACCGCCGGGGAAGAAGACCGGGCTTACCACGTAGCTATCGGTGGTAAAGGCCAGCCTGCCGCTGAAATCAATTACCGCCGAATCATCGAGCTTATCCAGAACCGGGTTGGCGAGTGCCTCGACAAAGCTTTTCGCCACCAGTTCATGAGCCAGCTTCCCACCGCTGCCGTGGGCCAGCAGTATCTTTTTAGACTCTCCCTGCATCGCTACTCCCTAACGAGCTCCCCTGTCACGGGACCTTTTTTAAAACACTCCCATTACCTTTACTCCCCATAATTGTAATAGGCGGCGCAGGTGCCCTCGGAAGAGACCATGCACGGCCCTACCGGATACTGTGGGGTGCAGACACTGCCGAAGAGCTGACAATCGAGGGGCGTCTTAACCCCCCGCAGGATGTCGCCGCAGATGCAGCCCTCGGGCTCATAGGGCGGGCCGGGGTGGATGTCAAAAGCGAGCCCGGCATCGAAGTGCTGATACCCGGCTCTAATCTTTAGGCCGCTATGGGGAATCTCCCCCATCCCCCGCCAGGAGGCAGGGCCAGTCTCAAATACCTGCTCCATAAGTCTAATAGCCTCCCGGTTGCCCTCGGGACGCACACCCCTTCGATAGGCGATCTCTACTTCAGAGCGTCCCGTTTCAACCTGAGCCACCAGCATGGAGACGCACTGCAATATGTCCAGCGGTTCAAAACCGGAGACGACACAGGGGATGTGATAATCCCGGGCGATGAACTCCCAGGGGTGGGAGCCGATAACGGCGCTCACGTGTCCGGGACATACCAGACCCTGAAGCTCCACCTCGCCCGAGTCCAGAATGGCCCGTATAACCGGGGGGCAAAGCTTGTGAAGCGAAAGGACATAGAAATTACTTATCCGCTTGTCCTCTGCCTGAAGGATAGCGGCGGCGACGGTGGGGGCGGTGGTCTCAAACCCGATGCCAAGGAATACCACAGCCTTGCTGGGATTATCCTCAGCTATTTTTAGGGCGTCCGAGGTCGAATATACCATGCGGACGTCGGCGCCATCAGCCTTTAGTTCCTGCAGGCTGGTGCGGCTGCCGGGGACCTTGAGCATATCGCCAAAGGTGGTGATGATTACATCCGGGATTTGAGCCAGGGCGATTGCCTTATCCAGATCGGCGTTTGCGGTAACACAAACGGGGCAACCGGGGCCGGATACCATTTCAATGGTATTGGGTAAAACCTGGCGGATGCCATATCTGAAGATGGTTACCGTATGGCCCCCGCAGAACTCCATGAAACGTGACGGGGTTTTCGCACTGTGTTGAATCTGTGAAATCAGCCCCTGGGCCAGGTCAGAGCGCCGGTACTCGGTAATAAATCTCAACCTTCCTCCCCACCCACCTCAGCTATTTCCTCCAGGAGCCTCAGGGTTTCCTCAGCCTCTTCTTGGTCCAGGACATTTATGGCATAGCCGGTATGGACCAGCACATAGTCCCCTACTTCGGCTTCCGGGGTGAGCCACAGGCTGATGCGGCGGCTGATGCCACCGATCTCAGCCTCAGCCTCCTTATCTTCTATAGATTTAATTAGAACCGGGATGGCAAGGCACATATTTCGTTTTCCGCACTCTTACAGTTCACCCATTTTTAAATTCGTTTTTGCTATAGATTACGCCTTCTACCTTACCATATTAACTTAAACGAGAAAAATTAGCGATTACTGCCTGTCCCAAGGAGATTCCACCATCATTGCAGGGCACCAGATGGTGGGTTATGACGCTGAAGCCTTCCCCCTGTAAAGCAGCGGTAGCCAACCTGAGGAGCAGGCGGTTCTGGAAAACGCCGCCGCTCAATGCTACCTTATTTATACCGCTCTCCATTGCGATCGATTTGCACGTTTCGAGGACCATTAGAGCCACAGTTTGATGAAACCTGAGCGATATAATGGGGATAGGGGTTTGATTCATAACATCCTCGGCTATCGCTGCGATTAGTTCCCCTAACTTTATAACCCTCATTCCCTGATGCTCGACAACAGAAAAGGGATAGGGTTTCCCCTCGAACTCATCCCCTTCATCCGCAGCCAGTATCTCCAGCTCGATGGCGGCCTGGGCTTCGTATTCTATCTCTTCCCTCACCCCGGCCAGGGCGGAAACGGCATCGAAAAGCCGCCCCGCACTAGAGGTAAGAGGGCAGTTTATCCTTCGCGTTAGCTGCTGTTTAAGCAGGTCAAGCTCGGCGGAATGGAGCTTGCTGACGGGAAGACCGTCCAACGATAATTTCTGGTCCTGCTCTCCCAGTAAAGTGTAGATATAGCTTAGCGCCATGCGATAAGGCTTCTTAATCGCCGCCTCACCTCCGAGCAGGGGCACATACTCCAGGTGCCCCGCCCTCTGGAAGCGGCGCAGGTCAGCTATCAGGAACTCACCTCCCCAGAGCGTGCCGTCGCTGCCGTACCCCGCCCCATCGAAGGCAACCCCGATAACGGGTGATTCGACCCCGTTCTCCACCAGGCAGCTGGCGATATGGGCGTGGTGATGTTGCACCGGGATAAGGCTTAAACCCTGCTCTGCACCCAGCTCGAGGGCGTATTTGGTGGAGAGGTATTCCGGGTGCATATCATAGGCGACAGCCTCCGGGGCGATGCGAAACAGCTTTTTATAAAGATCGATAGTGTTTTCAAAGTGTTCCAGTGTCTCCTCGTTCTCCATATCCCCGATATGCTGGCTGAGGAAGGCATGCTCCCCTCTGGTGAGACAGAAGGTGTTCTTTTGATCAGCCCCGCAGGCAAGGATTTGCTTTGATAGAAAAGGTAGTAAAATTGGATATGGTGCGTATCCCCGGGCGCGCCTCATAACCCGGGGCACTCCTTCCACTATAGAGACGCTATCGTCGTAACGTGCGTAAATATCGCGGTTATGAAGCAGGAAATAATCGGCAATCCCTCCAAGTCTCCTTAGCGCCTCATCGTTATCTTTGGCGATGGGTTCCTCGCTGAGGTTGCCACTGGTCATCACCAGGGGGATAGCGCTCTCCCTTAGCAGCAGGTGGTGTAGCGGGGTATAGGGCAGCATGACCCCCAGGTACCTCAGATTTGGAGCCACTGACGTTGAGATATCGGATGAGCTCTGCAGCCACCTCAGGAGAACGATGGGTGACTCTGGAGAGTTAAGCAGCTTCCTCTCCTCGGGCGACACCAGGCAGTGCCTTTCAATATCTTCCAGGGTGGCTACCATAACGGCAAATGGTTTGGAGGGGCGCCTTTTTCTGCTCCTTAACAGGGCTATCGCTTCCTCACTGGTGGCGTCGCAGGCAAGCTGAAATCCGCCCAGGCCGCGGATCGCCAGGATTCTCCCTGCCTTAAGCAGTTCGCTGGCTGCCGAAGTAGCATCCTCACCCCCCACCGGGTTACCTTGGCTATCGACCAGTGCCAGGCTGGGGCCACACTGGGGGCAGGCGTTGGGCTGGGCATGAAACCTGCGGTCCAGGGGATCGTCGTATTCCTGCTGACACCGGGGGCACATCTGGAACCTATGCATGGTGGTCTTGGGGCGGTCATAGGGTATATCCTCGATGATGGTAAATCGCGGGCCACAACTGGTGCAGTTGGTAAAGGGATAGCGGTAGCGGCGGTCGGTAGGGGAGAGGATCTCCCTGAGGCAGTCCTCGCAGGTAGCGATATCCGGCGAAACTAGCTGATATTTTCCTTCCTGGCTCAGGCTCTGGTATATTTCGAATTTCTCGTACCCGGTGTAGCTCTTCGAGGGCTGGAAGGTGACGGCGACATTTTCAATTCGAGCCAGGGGAGGGGCTTTCGCTTCGATGTCCGTGATGAAATTCCTTATCCTCTCCCTATCTCCTTCCACCTCGATCTCGACATTTCCCGAGGTGTTACGCACCCAGCCTTTTAAACTGTGCTCGTGAGCCAGCCGGTAAACAAAGGGTCTAAAGCCTACCCCCTGCACTACCCCCCGCACACTTATCCTGGCCGCTTTTCCCTCGTTGATGAGCACCACAGGGGCTACTCCCATGAACTGTTTATAGCGTTATCTTGCCCGGTCTTGCCACTGCCTGGTGATCCTTGGCAGGCTGGATTTCCTCTAATACATAGAGTCTCCCCAGTTTATCCAGGCGCTCTATAATGAGCGCCCAGGCGCAGTCCTTATTCGGGTCGACCTCGCACTTGCCGTTTTGCGAACCGCCGCAGGGGCCGTTGAGCAGGCTTTTGGCACACCTGGAAATCGGGCAAATGCCCCCGGTCAGGCCCAGGACGCAGTCGCCGCAGGCGGCACACCTCTCTTCCAGGGTGCCCGCTTCCCTTTCCTGAGAACCCATGAAGACGGTATTCTGCGCTGGAAATACTGGAAGCTCGGGGTAGAGACTGGCTATAGTCTGCGGCCCTAGTCCGCAGGCCAGCGAGAGCACTGCCTCTACATCGCCATCTATCATGTCCTTAAGCGCAACCGCGGTCAAGTGGGAATCGCATTGCTTCACCAGCGTGTTCACTTTGAAGGCGAACTCCTTATTTCGCAGCTTGCCGCCAAGATCGAGCAATTGGCTCAAGGTCCCCGCCTCTCTTATGCCTCGCGGTGGCTGGGTGCAGCCATCACAACCAACGATCAGGATGTTTTTATAGGGGGAGACAAAATCCAGGATCTCATCCAAAGGCTTCTGCGTCGTAACTATCATGCTGACTCCCTTACATAAATATCGGCAATTTTTTCGCTGAACTGCGCTAGTTCCCTCTTAAACGCCTCCGGGTATCGTGGCGCTACGGTGCAGAAGTTGAGTTGCTCGCCACGGCCTATTTCACCCAGCCTTTTCTGGAGTGCCTCTACCGGACGCTGGGCTTTCCCACCCGCCTTCTCCAGCTTGCAGTCATCTTCGGCGCAGGCAGCCACTAAAACGCCATCGACGCCGGTATGGAAAGCCTCCACTATATGAGAGGTATCAACCCTGGCGGCACAGGGCAGGTAGATATAGCGCGTGTGCTTGTCGGGCTCGTCCTCAAGCTCAGGGAATACAGCCCACTGGCAGCAAAATACCAGAATCCTGGGCGGGGCCATTTCTGCTGCGAACTGGGAAATCAACATTGAAATGCGATCCTTCTCCCAATTCTCCAGGTCCAGGGCGAAGGCCGGGCACATCGAGACGCACAGGCCGCAGCCGTGACAGGCGTCCATATCGATCTTAACGATCCCCGGGCTCACCAGCCTGGGCGCATCCCAGGGGCAGTAAAAGACACAATTGCCGCAGCCGATGCACAGGTCTTCTTTCACCTGTACCTTCAGGCTATTCCGCTTCAGGGTTATCGCCTCTTTGCCGTAGCCGAGCTGCTCCAACAAGATGTTGAGAGCGGCGATTCGACGTCCCTCGACGGGGCTTCCCCGCTGATATCGGCAGTAATCCTCATCGCAGGCGAGGACATGGATTTTCTTTATTCCCGTAGTTATAGCCTTGAGGAATACCTCTACGGTAATACGCCCCACGCAGGGCACGGATAGCGGGATGAACTTTGTCACCCCGAATTGCCTCTCGATCCCGGCAAGGTCGGGGGCGCTTCCTTTACACATAATCACCAGTGTGTCACTGTCATATTTCTGCTTTGCCCGATCCAGATACCCGGTCAGGGAATCTAAGTCATAATAGATGATGTCGATGACCTTGGAAGGACATGCTGAATAGCAGAGGCCGCATACCTGGCACTTTTCTATTTCCAGGATGGCCTTGCCCGTTTCGGCATCCTTTTTTATTGCCTCATAAGGGCAAACGGAGTAGCAGATCGCGCACGTGCTACAAGATTCCTCCGTTACTTTGACGGCCACCATTTCTTCAGTGATTTGCTCGCTCAATTTACCTCCTCTCTCCTTATTATCGTTCATTGGACACTCACTTTGGTACCGCTGGGCGGGCCAAGCCCGGTGATTTTGTCGATAAACTCACTCATAGATTCTCCTCCTCCATTATTCTCCGGGCAATAAGGGGTATTTTTTCCATAACCTCTTTGGTACACTCCTCGCCAAAGTTGGTATTATCCTTTATCTCGACAGCGTAGATGATGACTGATTGGGGCATCTTGTACCCCAGTCCCTTCCCTAGTTTGAACGCACTGGCGATATCGAGGCCGTGAGATGTGGCGTGTTCCAGGGTCGGTTGCAAATCCTCCAGCTCCAGCTTATACAGTTCCCCAGGTTGGCCCCCTTCAGTCATAACCGAATCGATAATGATAAGCTTATCGTAACCGGCTACATCATCGAGCAGCCCCAGGGCGCCGGAACAGGCCTCGATCACTTCCAGTTCAGGATTTCTTTCCTTGATCTGCTGGGCTATCTTGAGGCCGGCGCCATCGTCGGTTACGATCGGGTTCCCGATTCCCAAAACGAGCGTCTTCACCTTTAATTTTGCCCTTCTTATATTGCCAATTCCCTGGGCCCAATGCACTAGAAGCGGACTGCGAAGGATATAATCAGACGGCAATCACTTCTTTGATCTCGGGTATCTGCTCTTTGAGCACGCGCTCAATCCCCTGATGCAACGTCTGGGTTGCCATCGGGCAGCCGCTGCAGGCGCCTGTCAGCTTCAGCGTGACCGTACCATCGGTCACATCCACCAGCTCGACATCGCCGCCATCTGCCTGTAATGACGGCCTTATCTCAGTTAGAGCTGCTTCTACCTTCTCCCGCATGGTATACCTCCTTATATTGCTGTATATATATTGGCGACGCTTTTCATCTTGTTTCCTCATCAGGATTCTAAGGACGTTAATCCGATTTAAAATTGCTCGATTAGCTCTGAGATCTGCTCCATAGAGAAGACGGGGCCATCCTGGCAGATATACTTCTCACCCACATTACATCGTGCACACTTGCCCAAACCGCACTTCATCTTGCCCTCTAGCGTGGTTATGATTTGGTTATCGGCGAAGCCCAGCTTCCTTAGCTCAATAAGGGTGAAGTGGATCATGATAGGCGGGCCGCAGGTAATGGCAATGGCATTCTCCGGTGAGAGCTTGAGTTCACTCACCACTGCGGGAATCAGGGCTACTCTACCGGTCCATTTATCGTCACCGGCATCGACGGTGAGCTCCAGCTTTGTCCCGGGTGCCGTTGCCCAGGCATCGAACTCAGGTGCGAAGACCAGGTCCTGAGGGCTGCGCGCTCCATTGATGATGACCAGGTCTCCATAGTTATCTCTATTGTCGAGAATGGTGGTGATTATCGGACGCAATGGCGCAAAGCCGATGCCGCCGCCGATAATGAATATGATTTTCCCCTTATAGTCATCAAGCGGGAAGTGGTTGCCAAAGGGTCCCCGCACCCCCACGATCGCCCCCGGCTCAAGCTGGTGAAGGGAAGCGGTAACGGTGCCAACCTGCCTTATGGCAACCTCCAGGCCGTCTTTGCGGTGCGATACTGAGGTTAGGCCAAAGGGCGCCTCGCCCACTCCGAAGGCGGAGACGAAGATGAACTGCCCCGGCTTATAGTCGAAACTGTCTCTGATATCGGGGTCATTCAGCTCTAGCTTAAATAGCTTAACATCAGGTGTGAGGTTAATCACATCTTGTATTGTAGCTAAATAGGGCAGAAGCGGATTCTCAGGCTTCACTTTTTACTCCAAGCTGCTGAACATCCTGTATTATCTCACGAATATCGATGTTTACCGGGCAGGCCCTGACACATCGGCCACAGCCGACGCAGCCCAAGGCTCCAAACTGCTCGGGAAAGTAAAATAGCTTGTGGGCGAACCTCTGCCTGAGTCGAAACCCCTTGGTGGAGCGGGGGTCATAGCCGCCAGCAATGCGGGTGAACCCCGGGGACTGGCAGCTCTCCCAGCTACGCACCCGCTCGATCCTGGCTTTATCGGTGTAGTCCCGAACATCGAAGCAGTAGCATGTGGGGCAGACATAGGCGCAGATATTGCAATGGATGCATCTATCGGCCAGCCGGTCCCAGAAGGGGTCGTCGAAGGCTCGTCTCATCTTCTCCGAAATACCCTCGCTGGGGACTTCTGAGGGGGCCGGAGCCGGGGGAGGTGATACATCCGTCGTGGTTATCAGTTTGTCAGGCAACAGGGCTTTACCCTTATCCGTAAGCACCTGAACGATATAGCCGTCCGCTACCTCGGTGAGCAGGATATCCAAATTAGCTGGGTCGTGGGGACCGCTGCCCATGCTGGTGCAGAAGCACTCGGGGCAAGCGGTGAGGCAGGCTAGACCGATGAGGGTAGTTTTATCACGGTGTTGCCGGTACAATGCATCCGCCGGCTCCTCTAGGAAGGGGTAATCGTTCATGGCCATACCCCGGGCATCGCAGGGGCGAACGCCAAATATCGCTGTTTCTCTCTCTATAGCTGCTGGTATTAATTCTACCTGCCCGTTCTTCCTGTTAATATAGAACAGGGTTTCAGAAGGAGGGAAGAACCACTCTTTGGGAGATAAGGTGGTATTGTCGAAGTCGAAGACGATATCCTCTACCCGGTCGATCTTGCGGGAAAGGAGCAAATCATCCACCTTGATAGGCGCTACTAGATTGCGTTCGTCCATCAATTGACCCAACCAGGTGAGCAGGTCTTTCTTAGATATAAATTGTGTCACTTCCCCGTCCTCTAATCTATGTCGGCAATACCAGTTTGCCTTCTTCGAATCTGATGGCTCGGGTAGGGCAAATATAGGCACAGGCCTGACACTTGATACACTCCTCGGAGGGAACATAGAAGGGGGTGGCAACCCTCCTTTTAGTCCCCCGACCAACGAAGCTTATTATGCTCTTCTCCGATATTTCCTGGCAGGCCCGTACACACAGGCCGCAGAGGATGCAATTTTTATCTTCGAGTGCGAACCTGGTTTGGGCGACTCCCATTTCACTGGCTAAACTCTGTATCCTCTCGGAATCGGGACAGCTGGCGAGAAGCAGCTCCATTATCCCTTTGCGTAGCTTCCTGACACTCTCGGAGTCGGTCTTTACCTCCAGTCCCTCCTCCACGGGGAAGAGACACGAGGCCACAAGTCTGACTCGCCCCCTTTGATTTACCTCCACGGTGCACAGACGGCAGGCCCCGTAAGGGGAAATGGCCTCGTGGTAGCAGAGGGCGGGTATCTCGATACCGACGCGGCTTGCCGCCTCCAGTATGGTTTCCCCTTCTCTTGCCCCTATTTCTCTGCCGTCGATAGTTAAGGTTACCATGATTTACCGCTTTGCCACTGCCCCGAGCTTGCAGACATCGTAGCATGCTCCACATTTAATGCACTTGCTCTGATCCAGGATTACCGGCTGCTTTTTCGCTACCAGGGTTATCGCTTGCTCTGGACAGGCCTTTACACACAGAGCACATCCAGGACACTTCTCCTCGATAATGGAATACTGGATCAGCTCCTGGCAAACGGCAGCAGGACATCTCTTTTCCTTGATGTGTGCCTCATATTCATCTCTGAAGTGACGAAGAGTGGTCAGGACAGGGTTGGCCGCTGTTGTTCCTAAAGTGCAAAGAGAACCATCACGGAGGACACCGGCTAGATCCTCCAGTATCTCGATATCCCCTTCCTTTCCCTTTCCCTGAGTGATGCCGGTTAGTATCTGTCCCATTCGCTTTATCCCTTCTCGACAGGGTACACACTTGCCACAGGATTCCTCTTCAAGGAAGGTTAGGAAATACCTGGCTATATCTACCATACAGGTGTCCTCATCCATTACTATCATCCCGCCGGAACCCATCATCGACCCGGCTTTGGTCAGCGCATCGAAATCTACCGGTAGATGGAGAAGCCCCTCAGGGATGCAGCCCCCCGAAGGTCCCCCGGTTTGCACTGCCTTGAATTTCTTCCCCCCGGGGATTCCTCCACCGATATCGTAGATTATTTCCCTCAAGGTTGTTCCCATGGGGACCTCTATCAAGCCGGTGTTATTTACCTTTCCTACCAGTGAGAATATCATGGTGCCTTTGGTCCCCTCCGTTCCCATTTGGGAGTACCAATCGGCACCCTTATTTATTATCAGGGGAACGCTGGCCCAGGTCTTGACATTATTGAGATTGCTTGGCCTATCCCATAAGCCCTTATCCACGGTATGAATGTACTTTGCTCTTGGCTCTCCTATCTTACCCTCGAGTGAAGCCATTAGCGCCGTCGATTCCCCGCAGACAAAGGCCCCCCCGCCCCTATTTATGCTTACGCTGAAATCGAAGCCGGACCCGAGGATGTTTTCACCCAGCAATCCATACTCTGCTGCCTGCTCGATCGCTCTTTCGATATGTCTTACTGCCAGGGGATATTCATTGCGGACATAGATGTAGCCTTCATGGGAGCCTATGGCATAGGCACCGATGATCATCCCCTCCAGAACACTGTGGGGATTTCCTTCAAGGAGGCTCCTGTCCTGATAAGCACCGGGGTCTCCCTCATCGGCATTGCAGATGACGTATTTGATAGCACCTCTGGCGTGGCGGCAGGATTCCCACTTTCTGTAGGTGGGGAACCCTGCACCCCCCCGCCCCCGCAGGCCCGACTGTTTTACCTCCTCGATAATCTCCTCCGGGGACATCTGGAAAAGGGCCTTAGCCAGAGCGGAATAACCGCCGATAGCGATGTAATCATCGATTTCGGTGGGGTCGATCTCTCCATTGGCTCCGAGAAGGATCCGCGTTTGTTTCTTATAGAAGGGCACATCATCTTCATATACTATCTTCTTACCTGTTGCCGGGTCAGTATAAAGCAACCTCTCCACTATGTTATCATTGACCAGGCTTTCGGAAACGATCTCCGGGATATCTTCTTTGGTTATTTGCTGATAGAAAATCTTTTTTGGTCGCAGGACCACCAGTGGCCCCCTTTCGCAAAAACCGTGGCAGCCGGTCGCCTTTACCTCTACCTTATCCCCCAAACCCTGCTGCTTGATCTCTTCCCTAAAAGCATCCACCACCTCTTCGGCACCGGCAGCACGACAGCCTGTCCCGGCGCATAGCACTACGCAGGGTTTATCGGGGTCCCTCTTGGCAACTATTGACTGCCCCAGAGCTTCCAGTTCGAGGGGACTGTTTATCCTTTTTCCCAGCACTTTTTCTGGCACCATTAGCCCTCGTTAGCCTCTGATTGATACCTTTTCAATATTTTATCGAGCTTGGCAGAGTCCACCTTGCTCTCATATTTGCTATCGATAACCACAACCGGACCTAAAGCGCAACACCCCAAACAATTCACCGCTTCCAGCGTGAAGCTGAAGTCCGGCGAAGTCTCACCAGGCTTTATGCCTAAATCTCTCTCCAGTTTTTGTGCCAGCCTCTCCCCACCCCTTACGTGGCAAGCAGTGCCCAGGCAGACCATGATTATATGACGTCCTCTAGGCTCCAGACTGAAAGCCTTAAAAAAGGTGGCCACGCTGAATACCTGGCTAAGGGGGAGCTCTAAGGCCTGGCTGACCTTAATCAGCGCTTCCTGAGGCAGATAGTTGCATTCGGCCTGGATATCCTGCAATAGAGAGATCAGCAAACCCTGCCTGCCTTTGTAGGGCTCTATTATGGAGTCGATTTTACCCAGATCGATGTTCATCCTAGCCCAGGAAAAGCCTCTTCTTTCTTATAGGTTGCGAAGGGAGCTGGGGTTTCGGCGTCCATTCCCGCATGGAAATTGAAAAGCTCCCTCACCTCTTTCTCCAGCTTGCGGTTGAGCAGGCTGAGCGGGATATTTACCGGGCAAACCCGCTCGCATTCATTGCAGGCGATGCAGCGCCCGGCCAGATGAAAAGCGCGTATGGTATTCCATACCTCGTTTTCCTCCGGGGCTATCCTGATGCCTACCCACAAGGGGTCCAGTCGCTCAACGAAACACTCGGGGCAATAGCAACCGGGGCAAACTTGACGGCAGGCGTAGCAGCGTATACATCGGCTGAATTGCTCTTCCCAGAACGCTCGTCTCTCCTTCGCTGATTGGCCTTCCATCCCAGAAACATCGGCATAGGCCTCCGCTACATCCGGCTCCGACGCCGGCGGTTCTCCCACCAGAAAGTCATAGATTACCGGTGTATGCTGTTGGCAGACCTGGCAGGCGGTCTGCAGTTCTTCACTGGTCTTATCCCGATCAGTCTTCACTATTCCGGGACATGCTACCCCGATGATAAACAGCTTATCCCGCTGAATCTGGCTCTCATTGAGAAGCAGATTGATAGCCCGGGAATCGCAGGGCTTGACCACGATGGCAGTAGCTTTATCTTTGCGGTTGAGCAGGTACTTGGCTAGATTATGGGTGCAGGTCTGGTCGAAGATAAGCCGATCGACCTCTTCTGGCCTATAGGCGAACAGTGGACGTGCGCCGACTCCGTCAGTAGCACGCTCGTAGCCGATGATGCAATCTACAGTTTCTCTCTCAAGGAGCTCTTTAGCTTTGTTACGGATCTGTTCGCTTAAGTCCATCACCCGGTTCCTTTAACCAAGGTCATTTCCCTTGGTCCCAGCTTATGGAGTTCATCGGTAAATGAGGAAACCACCTGGGCCCATTTCTTCCCCTCGGAGGCAGACACCCACTCCACTCGATACCTTTCCTTTTCAATGCCTATGTACTCCAGGAAAGTGCGAAGCAGAGCAAGGCGGCGGCGAGCATAGTAGTTACCTTCAGTGTAGTGGCAGTCGCCGGGATGGCAGCCAGCGATCAGGACACCATCGGCCCCCTGCTGGAAGCTTTTAACCACTAGCAGGGGATCGACCCTCCCCGAGCAGGGCACGCGGATAATGCGGATATTCGGGGGGTAGCAGATGCGGCTGGTGCCAGCCAGGTCGGCACCGGCGTAGCTGCACCAGTTACACAGGAAACCGACTATCTTGGGTTGATATTCTATTGCCATAGTGATGTTACCTGGGCCAGTAATTGTTGCTGGGTGAAGCCACGTAGGTCAGCGGCCCCAAAACGGCAACTGGCAACACACAGGCCACAGCCCTTGCACATGGTCTCATTAACTACCGCGATGGTACGGCCATCCCGGGTGACCTGGGTGTCGATAGCATTGAAGGGGCATACCTGGGTGCAGAGAAGACAGCCACTACACTTCATAGGATCGATAGTGGCTACCATGGGATCAGTGGTCAGGACATCCTGGCTAAAGAGAGCTGTGACTTTAGCAGCGGCACTGCCACCTTGGGCGACGCTTTCCGGGATATCCCGTGGGCCGACACAGGAGCCAGCGAGAAATATGCCATCGGTGTTAGTTTCCACCGGGCGTAGCTTGGGGTGCGCCTCGATGAAGAAGTTATAGGTGTCGTAGCTGATATTAAGTCTCTGGGCCAGGTCGGCAGCGCCAATGCTGGGCTCCATCCCTGTGGCGAGCACGACTAGATCAGCGGCAATCTCTACCGGTCGCCCGATGAGAGAGTCCTCGCCTAATACTATTAGCTTCTTGCCTTCCTCGTAGATTTTGGATACTCGACCACGCAGGTATATGGTGCCATACTCCTCCTGAGCGCGCCGGGAAAACTCATCGAAATCCTTGCCCCCTGCCCTAATATCGATATAGAAATTATAGCACTGCACATCGGGGTCATGCTCTTTGAGCATGATGGCCTGTTTTGCCATATACATACAGCAGACCTTGCTGCAGTAGGGCCGTCCCTTCTGTTCGTCCCGCGAGCCCACGCAGCTTACAAAGACCACCGTCTTCGGTGGCAGCCCGTCAGAGGGGCGGATTACCTCCCCATCGGTGGGGCCCGAGGCGCTTAGCAGTCTCTCTAGGTGCAGGCCGGTGATGACATCGGGATACCTGCCGCTTCCGTATTCATGGTAGACACTGTGGTCGAAGGTCTGATAGCCGGTAGCAACGATAATGGTACCAAACCTCTCCGAGATGACTTGGTCTTCCTGCTCGTAATCGATGGCACTTACCGGGCAGAGCTGCTGGCAGATATTGCAGTCGGGTAATTCCTTGCCCTCTTCCTTGGCTTTCAGGTAATTGAAATGGGCACAGTGCTCGGTGTCGATGACCGGCTTGAGCGGGACCGCCTGGGGGAAGGGGACGTAGATTGCGCTGCGTTTCCCCATCTCCAAGTTAAACTCCGATGGTGCTCGCTCCGGGCACTTTTGCCAGCAGGTGCCACAGCCAGTGCATTTGGTATGGTCTACCCTCCTCGCTTTCTGCAGGATGTTTACTTCGAAATTACCCACAAAGCCCCTTACATCCTGTACCTCAGCATAGGTGAGGAGGGTGATATTGGGTTGCTGCGCCACATCGACCATTTTGGGGGCGAGAATACAGGCCGAGCAGTCCAGGGTGGGAAATGTCTTATCCAGCTGAGCCATGCGCCCCCCAATGCTAGGTTCACGCTCTACTAAGACTACCTCGTAGTCGGCATTGGCGATGTCCAGGGCTGCCTGGATCCCGGCGATGCCACCCCCGATGACAAGTGCTCGTTTGGTGACCCCAACCTGCCCGGGGGAAAGGGGTTCAAGGGCGGCAACCTTGGCTACTGCCATCCGGATCAGTTCGATAGCCTTTTCGGTGGCTGCTTCCTTATCATCCCCGTGTACCCAGCTGCAATGCTCTCGTATATTGGCTATCTCTAGAAGGTAGGGATTAATACCCGCTGAGGCAACGGTTTTGCGGAAGGTATTCTCGTGCATTCGGGGTGAGCAGCTGCCAATAACCACCCGATCCAGCCGATTCTCAATTATGGCATCGTGGATGGATGCCTGCCCTGGTTCACTGCAGGTATAGGTATTATCATCGATAAAGGTTACCATTGGCATGCTCTTGGCAGCCTCTAGCACTTTGGAGACATCCACCGTGCCGCCGATGTTGGTTCCACAGTGGCATATAAAAACCCCGGTCCTAGCCATGGCTAACCTCTGCTATAGCGATTCCTTCATCTGCCAGTCCCTTATCTCTAAGCATGGGTAGTGGGCTGGTGAAGTGCTTGTCGAGGAGCAGTTGCTTGGGCGAGAAGCCCAGGGCAAGCCCCACAAGCTGGGTGAAGTAAAGCACCGGCAACTCAAACTCATCGCTATATTTCTTTTTCATATCCTTCTGGTAGGCGTCCAGGTTGTTATGGCACATGGGGCAAGCCACCGCCACACAGTCGGCACCTGCCTGCTTTGCCTGGGAGAGTATGCGATGTGAAAGCTTTAACACCATTTCAGGTTTGGTGATAGGCAGGCTGGCACCGCAGCACTCTGTCTTAAAACCCCAGTCCACAGTTACAGCGCCCAGCCTCTCCATCAGCCGATCCATAATCTGAGGGTCCTCAACATCATCTAGATCGACTATTTCGCGGGGGCGAACCAGCAGGCAACCGTAGTAACAGGCAATCTTCAAGCTGCCGAGCGGTCTGCTCGGGGTTATGGCATCCCTTTTCTCGTATAAGACTTTAAGCAGGTGAAAAACCTCGGTGGTATTGTGAAACTCATTACCGAGAAGGTTATTAATCAAATCCAGCTTTTCTTTGTCTATTAGTGCGTGGGCAGCATGCTTCAAACGTGAGAAGCACAGGGCACAGGCAGCCACTATGGGAAGCCCCATTTTCTCCGCCTTCTGTAGGTCACGGGCGGGTAGGGCGATGCTTAAAAGTTCATTGATGGTATGAGCTGAGGAGGCTCCACAGCAGGTCCAATCCTCCAGTTCCTGCAGTTTAAGTCCCAACTTCGCACATACCAAACGGGCCGATACGTCGTACTCCTTTTCTGTGGAGTGCAGGGTACAGCCGGGATAATATGCGAAGGTATCCGGTATCATTCTGCATCCCTTTTATGAGGCTCATTCTCCATGGCCTTTACCTTGGCGGATAGATTTCTAATTTCAGCAGCCCCTTTAACCCTGGGTGGCAAAACGGGTGCTTTGCCCCTTGCGAACATAGCTGGCAGCGTCGTGATTTTGGCGAAAGGTTGTCTGCTCAGCAAATTGTATGAAACACCGAGAGAAAGCTCATGGATACGGCCGAAGCGCTGGATAATGACGAGGAAGAGCCTGTGGAAGAGTTCGATGCCTTTTTCAGCCGGTTTGCTTTTCTCAGCAGCAGCAAGCAACCGCAGCGATTCCATCACCCGGGCAATATCTATCTCGTTGGGGCAGCGGGCGGAGCAGGTCTGGCAGGAGATACAGAGCCATATAGTAGAGCTCTCCAGGACTCTCTCCTTTAGTCCGAGCTGTATGGCCCGCATAACCTGGCGCGGGCCCATGTCCATGACGTAGGACGCGGGACATCCGGCGCTACATTTTCCGCACTGGTAACAGCGCAGCACCTTCTGCCCGCTTCGGCTTTCTACAAAATTCTGCAGTTCACTTGAGGGCGAAGGGTTAATCGCATCAGTTATACTCATTCAGTTCGACTCGTAAATGGATATGCTTTAGCCAAAACGACACCGGCTAATCCAACCCCTTAAACTTGCCTCTGTTACACAATTACAGCGTGGTGAAGGAAAGTCCTTCGTTGAGCGCGCGGTAGCGGTAATCGCTAGCAAGCGGAGAAAGATCATAGCTCTATATAACGTCTCACTGCCTTTGGTATAGTCTTCAAAATATTATTGCACTCCTTTGGACAGAGATAGCAAACATAGTTGTATATTGTAAATAGGGGGTTCTTCTCATAGTTTTCAACATCGCTATTTATTATCTGCCGGGAGGCCTACTCGGGGACCAAAGGAAGGCAAGCAATCGCAGCATCGCTGTACTTAATGTCCTCTCCCGCAGGGCACGATTTCCGACAGGGAGGTAGAGATATCTATCCAGTGTTCGTAAAATACTTCCTCAACACGCTCTCTTATTCCCCGCTCTCCTCTCTATTGGCCTCTGCGTAATCTCTTCACCAAGTCCCCTTGGGAGTCATATATATTTAGCTCAAGGGGCATCCTCCCCGGCAGTGAATGGGTGGCGCAGGCGTGACAGGGGTCATAGGCGCGGAAGCCCATCTCGATCATGTTGAGGATCCCCTCGGGGACCTCGCCCTTGTGGATCAGCAACTTGGCTGCTTTTTCCACCGACATGTTAATCGCCGCCGAGTTATTTTGCGTGGCTACGATCAGGTTGCACTTGGTAATGATTCCCTTGTCATCGGTTTCATAGTGGTGGATCAGGGTTCCTCGCGGCGCCTCCACTATACCCACTCCCTCTTTGGGGGTCTGGGTGGGCAGGTTTACGATGTCGGGAGAGGTTATCTCGGGGTCATTTGCCAGTTGCTGCACCCGTTCAGCGGCGTATAGCGCCTCCACCAGTCGGGCCCAGTGGAACGCAAGGGTATTGTGAACCGGCTTGCCGCCTAATGTGGAAAACAGCTTTTCATAGGCCTCCTGAGCCAGCGGCGTGGCCATGCCGTCGGCGACATTGAGGCGGGCGAGTGGAGCCACTCGAAAGACACCGCTGTCCTCCCCATCCACGAATCCCTTCCATCCGACATCCTTTAGGAAAGAAAATCTCACGTAGGTCCAGGGCTCAGCGTGCTCCCTGATGTGACTTAAGTATTCCTGTGGCTTGAACTTGGCGAACTCTTTGCCGTTCGGGTCCACAACGCGGATATCGCCGTCGTAGAAGTTCACCTTGTTATTCGCATCCACCATCCCCATGTAATATGTTCGGTGCTTATAGACATCCCCGGTGACCAGGTCAACATAGTCTTTATTTCCAAGCACGATATCATCGAAAAGCTTAAGTGCGAATTGGCAGAACTCAACGCCGTAGTCCCCGGCTTCAATGATGGTCTTCTTTTCATCCTCACTGATTCCCTTTGATACGCCACCGGGCAGGCCGCAGGTGGGGGAGACTGGCTTGCCACCGATTATACGCAGAACGTTGCGCATCCTTTTTCTTACCTCGATGACCTTGCCGCCGGCTTCCATTCCCGCCTTGGCAATGACACCGAGTATATTCCTCTCCCCCGCAGGCGCGGTGGGGCCGACAACGAAGTCGGGGCCGCCGAGGAAGAAGAAGTTCAGTATGTGGTCCTCGCACTGGAAGGCGTTATACATCAGCTCCCTTATCTTTTTCGCCGCCGAAGTCGGCTCCACTTTAAAGAGGTCGTCAAGGGCCTTGGTCCCCGCCATGTGGTGGGCGGTGGGACACACCCCGCAAATCATCGTGGTTATTCGGGGCACCTCCTCGGCGGGCCTTCCCTCACAGAACTTCTCGAAGCCACGAAGCTCTGGTATCTGAAGGTAAGCCCTAGCCACCTCGCCAGCATCATCGAGGAATATCTCTATCTTGCCGTGGCCCTCAAGCCGGGTTATCGGATCTATGGTTATCTTTTTCATGCTATCTATAACTCCTCTGCCCTACATTCTCTTTCTTACCAGAAGCGAAGCGGGGAGGCTAAACCTGTAGAATGTTCCCGCCGGGTCGGCAATCCCCTCGATCAACTTTGTGACACCTTCTTCCGTCATCTTTTCCTCCTCCTCAATCCCGAGAATGGAGACGATCATGGAAAGCCCTTTTGCCCCCTGGTCGGTAACGCCATCCACCGGGCCGAAGCAACCGCGGCATGGCTGGTTGGCTCTAATGCAGGTCTCCCCACACCCGGAACGGCTAGCCGGCCCCATGCAGATCAATCCCTGGTCAAGGAAGCATTTCTCCGGGTCAATCTTGATTTGCCACGGCCGCTTTATCTCCTTGATCGACAGTTTATCCGGCCTTGAGTCCTTTCTCGGACAACTATCACACAGGGCTATATTCGGGGCAAGCACCGCCCCTTTCTCCGGGAGTTTTCCCTCGAGGATGGCGGTTACTGCGTTCATTATCAAATCCGGCGGCGGCGGACACCCCGGCAGGTAGTAATCTACGTCGATGGTCTGGTCCAGTGTTTTTACCGTATCGTAGAATTCGGGCAGGGTGAGCTCGCCAACATCAACCGTGGTCTTAACTTGTGGGGTGACTCCCTCCGGATTTTCCATGGTGGGGACTTCTATATATTGCCTTTGAAATATCGTCTCACGGTTCCAGAAGTTTGCCAGCCCCGGTATCCCGCCGAGATGGGCGCAGGCACCGAAGGCAACGATAAGCCCGGATTTTTGTCTCAGCAGCTTTACCATCTCCTCCTGCTCTTCTGTCCTCACTGCCCCGTTGATAAAGCTCACCGCTATCTCGCCGTCGGCCATCGCCTCGACATCCTTTCGCTTAAAGTCCAGTGCCACTGGCCATAGAACGATGTCAACGGCGTCCGCTACCTTGAGAATATCTTCATTGAGGTCAACCACCGTCTCCTCACAGCCACCGCATGAAGCGCACCAGTAAAAAGCCACCTTCGGTTTAGCCATTTCTACCCCCTTTGTTATTTTAACAGTATAAAGGAAAGCCGTTGGTGATAAAAGTCACAAAAAACCGACACCCGAGAATAGCTCACGAAGTGGCGGTTCTACTACTATGTTGCGGAAGTGATAAACTACAGGCAACGCTTGTTGGATTGACTTGGTATTTTATAATTGACGCCTCGCTCAATTCATATTCTTCAGCAGCCAGCTTGCCTGCTCATGGCCTTTTGGCTGATAGGTCTATACCGTGTTTAGGGCAAGATGCCTTTACCATCCTTGACTACCTTAATACTTAATAATAGATAAGCTTGTTAATTCATTTACATTCTAGCATTGTAGGCAGAAGTCGTCAATGCTACCCAATAATATAATATGGAACACCTTGAATGGTTTGCCGGCCCTACCGATGCCGGTCACAAAGTGAATAGTATGCTTTTTGTAGTTAAAGCGGTATTGAGGTAGGCTGTGGGGGATATAACAGGGGGGCCACCCATTATCGGGTAGCCCTCTATAATCTGCCTGGCTGGGCTTTTTAGCTCACACTTTCTTCAAACTAAGAGGTACATCTGAAAGAGGTTCTGTGTTTTTTGTAATATTAAGGAGAGAATTCAATGCTACTTTCCTAATACTCGTGAGTACGAGTTTGAGCCAGTAATCCCAAAAACCCATAGTGTAGTGCTTACAGCCGATAATTATAATCCATCGTATATATCCAATATATCCAAAATGCGATGCCAAGTGTTGGTGGCGTTAAATCTACGGCTCGCATTTTTCAGTTTTTATCACGGTGCACCTCCATTGATTTATGGACATCTGGACCATAGGTTTCAAATAGAGATTTAAATAAGTTTACTCATGGGGATTCTGCACGCAATTCTCCTGGCTCTATAGGAGAGTAGTTACGCTTATCCTCAATGATCTCACCATCAAGAAGTCGTATAACGCGATCGGCTATTTGCTCAATAAGAGGATTATTGGTGGCAATAATAACAGTCTTGTTATACTTATGGTTTATTTTGCGCAGTATGCTCAGGATTCGCTTTCCGGTCTCAAAATCAAGTTCGCCGGTCGGTTCATCGCACAGAAGTATAGGCGGATCCTTTGCCAAGGCCACTGCTATCGCTAACCGCTGCTGTTCGCTGCCGGAGAGCTTATTCGGATAATGGTCAGCATGCTCTTGGAGCCCTAAGAGCTTCAACACTTTCAGGGCATTTCTCGGCCTTTTGACTAATGTAATGGCAAACTCGACGTTTCCCCTAACTGTTAGCGTTGGTACCAGGTTAAAAGACTGGAAAATGAAGCCGATGATGTTACGCCGGTAAGCGGTTGAACCTTTATTATTGAGCTTGGTAGCCATGATTCCATTCGATTTGATACTCCCTGAGGTAGGAGATTCGATCCCGCCAACCAGGTTCAACAAGGTGGTCTTGCCCGAGCCATTTGGCCCTACGATGACTACAAATTCCCCACGTGCCACATCGAGCGTAACGTTCTTAAGCGCTCTCACTTCACCATCCCCAATCCTATATGATCGCGAAACACCCCTCATTCGCAACGCGAACTCTATCGCCTTGCCAGGTGCCAATTCAGGTATCCCTACAGCACCCCGGGGTGTCCACAACCGCTCCAGGAAGGCAGGGGCCCACCAGTTCCACTTTCCCATGATGCGCATCAGCGCAGGGGCCATAAAGACCCGTATGATCGCAGCATCAATGAAGATGGCCAGAGCTAGTGTTACACCGATAATCTTCAAAAAAAGCACATCGCCTATAACTAGGCTGCCAAAGACTACGACCATAATAGCAGCAGCACCTGTGATTACCCGGCCTGTCCGCGCTAACCCAATACCCACGCTTCTGGTGTTATCCCCGGTTTTCACCCATGCCTCCCTCATCCTGCTGAGTAGGAATACCTCGTAATCAATGCTTAATCCAAAAATAACGCAGAAAGCCATTATCGGTATAACAGGTTCTATACCTCCGGTTGATGTGAAATTAAGCACGCCGCTGAAATGGCCCTGTTGAAAAATGAAGACGACAATGCCATAGGCGGCAGCGACACTAGCTACATTGAGCACGATAGCCTTGATTGGCAGCAGTATAGATTTAAACAGCCATAATAGGGCCAGAAAAGTAGTTGATCCAATAATAAGCAGGATCCATGGGAAATAGCTATATGCCTGATCCATCGAATCTAAATGAAGAGCCGTACAACCAGTAACATGAATTGTTAATCCATCAGGCTCAAGCTCGCGTATGTAGGTCACTAATTCTTCAGCCTCAGGGGAAAGAGGATCGCTCTTGGTATATACCTGGACCAGGGTTGCTTGGTCCGTGGTTAATTGACTAAGAATACCCTTTATTTGTGGATCTTGAATTGAGTCGGGATCGGCATACATGAACTGGTATTGTTCATTGGTTATCGATGGGTCCAGGTTGACTATACTCTCGATACGGCTAACCTCCTTGTGCTCTTCCACCTCCCGGGTGAAATCATAGAGAGCAGCCACCTTATCTGTATCGAGGATGGTGCTGCGGGTAGTAACAGCAATCTGGACAGGTGCCAGCTCACCAGCGCCGAATCCCTCACTTAGAACTTCAAAACCCTGCCTCGCCTCGCTTGATTCTGTAACGTCACTGGCTGCCGTGTTTTGTATATTAAGGCTTAATACCGGCCATGAGAGTAATCCGATAAGCGGTATTACTATTAAGAGAACTATAGCTGGGTGCCTCATCTCCCACCGTGCCAGCCTATACCAGAATTTACCCTCTCGTTGGGATGGCCGGAAGATGGCCAGCCGGTTTATACGGGGCCCTACGACAGATAGAATGGCAGGGACTAGTGTCAAACCTGCTGCCAGTGCCATTATAAGCACTGACACCCCACCAATACCAAGGGATCTAAACGCACTCATATTGTAGCTTATGAGCGCGCCAAAACCGATCATGCTGGTGAGTGCTGCATAGAATATGGCCTTGCCTGATGTATCAACGGTAGTAGCCAGGCTCTCCTCTATTCCCTTCCCCGCTCTCAACTCCTGCCGAAAGCGGGTTACCATAATCAGGGCATAATCTATGCTAATAGCGAGCCCAATAAACACTATTACAATCATGCTTGAAGTGGATATCGGAGTAAATTGGACCATGATAAATACCAATGCCATGGAAAGTGCTACGCTGGCAGCACCTATGGCTAGGGGGAGCCCGGCAGCCACAAGGCTACCAAAGACTAGGATGAGGATGATGGCTACAAGAGGGAAAGTATATATCTCCGCCTTTTTCCAGTCAGTCATAACAGACTGTTCAACATCATACCATAGGGCTGCTTCGCCAGTGACGTACGTGGTAAGATGGGGCTGCGGCTGAAGCCCCTCCCTGATATCGGATACCAACATAGTACCCTCACTTAGGTCTCCATCTACACCAATGACCGCATAAGTAACATGACCATCAGCGGAGATAAACCGTGGGTCACCAGTACTACGATAGGTAATGGGAGAGTCTATTTTTTCAATATCCTGCAGGCCGACTAGAGCCTGATCCATCTCATCCATAAACTGTGGATTATCGGCCCGCAAGCTATCACTGGTAAATACTATCGAAAGTACGGTGGGTCTGATGCCAAACTCTTGCTCGAGAATTCTGTATCCATCGGCAGCCTCTCCCGACGTTGTATGGTTGGAACCGGGAGCAAGGGCATTCATCGCCATTGGTCCCACGACTGCACCCACGACAAGTAGAGCACACCAGACGTATATAACCGCTCGGCGGTGCCTAAAGACAAAATACCCCAGGCTCTTAAATGACATCTTAGATTGCCCTCGCTACGTTCAGAATCCCATCCATATGGCCACTTCTAGATGGTTAGCTTAAGTCCTACAAAATGCGACATTACCAGAGGGGAAAAGCCTCCAGCGATGGGCTTTTAAGCCTCGCTTGAAGGTTTATTTTGGGCAAAACCATAGATTCACCATACTTCTTTAGCCGATATTCTTTTTTGTGTGAATCCCCAGTTTTACCCGCTGTGATTGTGGCTACTTGCAAGAAGCGCCTATGGTGCAAGGCTCATATATTAGGCTAACACAAGATTCGCCATTTGTCTGTCGGGAAAGTCTGTATTTTTTGTGGGGAAAGTCTGTATATTTTTTTGTGGGGAAAACCCTGACAAAAATGTGGATTTTTGTAGGGAGGCTTTGACACATGTCAATACCGTAGTGCGGGCTGTCAGGTATAAGGGTTGGCTGGATGCAGGCTGGGGGCATTAGGCGAGGGGCAATAAAAATCATGTGGATGGCCATTATTGTCAGATAAGAAGCGGCCATATTCATGGATCGGTAGATATTAATATAGATTCCTAACATGAGTACGTCTTGACAGAGTACTCTAAGAGGGCCATACTACGGCCAAGCGTAGAACAGGGGGAAGGCATGAAAAATGTCGCTATCACGGGCGTAGGGGGATACCTCGGTGGTCGATTGCTCAACAGGCTTGAGCAGGAAGGTGAAGTGGAGCGCATCATCGGCCTCGATGTCAGGGAGCCAGGCGCTGCCTCTTCTAAGCTGAAATTTTACCAGCAGGATGTGCGAAAGCCATTTGCCGATATTTTCGCCGATAACCAGATCGACACCGCACTGCACCTGGCCTTTCAGGTCACACCCATTCACGATGAGGCTGGCACCCATAGCATTAATATCCAGGGGTCGCAGAACTTCCTCGAAGCCTGCAAGAAGGCATCGGTAAGTCAACTCTTCTACATGAGCAGCCATACCACTTATGGGGCACATGCCGATAATCCCGAATCGATTCCCGAGGACGCGCCGCTGCGGCCTACCCCCGATTTCCTCTACCCCAATGACAAGGCCAAAGTCGATCTGATGTTTCAGGACTTCATGGCAAAGAACCCGGATACCCGTGTTACCATCGTGCGTACTGTCACCGTAACCGGCCCCCACATCGTTGCCGGGGGACTGACCGTCCTTTTTACCCCGGTAATGATTCGGGCCAGCGGACACGACCCTCAATGGCAGTTTATCCACGAGGACGACCTGGTAGAGCTGGTCACCATCCTGCTCAAAAAGAAGCTAGGAGGGGTCTTCAATGTCGCCGGCGAGGGAGGGCTGCGCTATACCGAGATGATAAAGGCTGTAGGCAAACGGTCGATTGCGCTCCCGGCAGGCCTGCTATCACGGTTCACACGCCTTTCCTGGAATCTGCACCTCCAGTCACGGTCCCCGGGCGGCATGGAGATTCTAAAGTACCCCATAGTTGTCAACACCGAAAAGGTGCGTAAAGCGACCGGCTACCAGTTCCGCTACTCCGGCCCAGAGGCATTCAAGGCCTTCCTTGAAACGATGCGGAAAATTACTTGAGAACCTGGGATCTCATACGAGTTCTTTCATTGAAACGAGCTGTAAAAGTATAGAGTGAGGGCCTATCTTGTCAAAAAGAGGCAGGCTGACTGAGGGTAATCAATCGATAGATAGTCCCAGCGGGTATAGAGGCAACCAGGGTAGATGCTTTAGGAGGGAGCGCCAGCCTGGCGGCTCATTTACGTTTGCCGAGGAATATCCTTTCGAGCGATACTTCCATTCTCAGGAAGATGTCCGAGACTCTTATCATTTTATGTACTAATGGTATAGAGGCGTTAAATGGTTTAAGTGATGGGCCGATTAACGGTATGGATATTCGTGTTATAAGTGGATAGAATGGCTTCATGATTGGCGTTGCAATTATGCCCATTAAGGATATCAAACTCAATGCAAGCTTGGATTCGGCTAGATGACCCGTAAATCTAATCCAGGAGGGTAGCAGTGGCGCCACCTTTTCGACTGTTATCACGATATCATCATGCGTTCCCTTGCGTGCTATCATATCTTTTATGGCACCCTGTGGTAGAGCAATGAGTAATGGGTCCCCCATCTTCAAAACAGGTATTAAAAGCGGTGCCAGGTTTACTTTCTCTAGCTCGTCCAGGATATCCGTTATCTGTACCATTTTTATACCCCCATAGCTTCGGCGACCAGTTCAGTTATATCCTTAACCTCGATCGTCTCTTTCGCCCTCTCCATAACATCCATGAAGTGCGTCTTGCAGAATGGGCATGCTGATGCTAGAACGGTTGCGCCGGTTTCCTTTATAAACGGGATCTTGGCAGCACCTATATCTAGTGCGAGTTCCGGGTTGGCGATTTTAACCCCGCCACCGGCACCGCAGCACCATGCCGCGTGCTCGGTGGGATACATCTCCACCAGATCAATCCCCGGGATCGATTTTAAAACTACTCTCGGCTCATCATAGATATCCATTTCCCTTCCGAGATGACATGGGTCGTGATAGGTTACCTTTGAATTAATTGGCTTTTTGAACTTTATCTTTCCACCTGAAATCAGCTCGGCCAGTAACTGGCTAATATGTAAAACCTTGAATGGTAGCTCTCCAGCCAACTGTGGCCAGTCCTTGCTTATTCCCATGTAGCCTTCAGCACACGAAGTAACAAGCCTTTTAACCTTCTTTTCCTTTAGTAAATCCACGTTGTGTGTAATCATTTTCTCTGCCAGGTCCACATTTCCATTCCTGAGCAGTATCGAACCGCAGCACCATTCATCCGGAAGTACCGCAAATTTGATCCCCGCTCTTTTTAGTATTTTTAAGGTTGCATGAGCTATCTCCTGTCTGCTGTAAGCTATGCTACAGCCCACGAAGAGAACGGTGTCAGCGGTTTGGGGTATATCGAGGCCTTCTGCCCATTTCGTCCTGTTTGCATGTGGTGCTCCATAGGGGTTGTAGTTTTTTTCGATGCTTCCAGCCATTTTCTTAAGTGGCTCCGGCTGAAGACCGAGGTCAACGCAATCAGCGCGCATCGCTTCCACAATAGCGACTGATTGAATAGGCTCCAATTCTGCTCCAAGCGGGCGCATGATCCTGGGCAGCAAGGTCTTGAGGGCACTTCCGCCCATCTGGGCTATCATATTGCCCATAGGTTTGCATATCTCTTCACATGAGGCGCATGTAGTGCAATTATAGACACAATCGGCGACCTCTTTGGAGTATTTCAGCGACCCCTCCAGGAGATAGAAGGCCATTATATTGTGGCCTCTGGATGAGCTATCTTCGAACCTAAGCTGTTCGTAAGTAGGACAGGTTTTATAGAATCCGCCTTCGTCAGTCACAGTCCCTGTGCACATAGCGCAGTGATTACATGTCCATATTTCCCGTTTGTATTCCTCAATTCTCATTATTCTTCCTCCAGGCCAAGCCCATGGACCCCTGGATTCATTATATTGTTGGGATCAAGCGTTTTCTTAATCGCCTTCATGAACGAGATATATTCCGGCTTGAATCTCTTTGTTAGAAATTGACTCTCTTTACCGATCCGGTAAAGCGCTGCATAACCGGTATCCATGTAGGACTCTACTATCTCGCAATACATGTCTTGAGCCTGTTTTAGCTTCTCGGGTTCCATGAAGTCAGCGGGCGTCATTGCGAATGTATTGGCAACCCCGCCTCTACCGAGAAGTTGAGCGAAAAGGAAGAAGTGCTCTGCCCCTATTAAAGGTATAGAGCCGCTTAACGCATCTTCATCTCTATGCATGATATCCAGCGCCTTTCCCACCACCTTCTGCCACTGGGGAAGATGGGCTATAGAACAGGTATCGGTGCCGTTTGGCCCCATGACTTTACCAAATGTTCCCCCTCCCATCCACTCTGTCTGATTGATTATGGATATGCCCAGAGCGCGAGTCAATCCTTCCACCGGTAAAGCTATACCACCGAACTCTTTGGCCATTTTGTCTATTGCCTTTTTCTGTGCTTTGAATATGTCTTTGTCATAGGCCTCGGTGGCAAAGATGGCAATATCTCTCTCTCCTATTAGAGGTTTAATTATTTTCTTAAGAGAATCAGGAAGGGTGTAATAGGCAATGCCCCATAGATCCGTGACATAGCCGTGCCATTCCAGCTTGAATACGAATTTGATCTGGGAATCTGTATCGGGAAAGGTGTAGGCGAGGGTATCGGAGAACTCAGGGATTGGGTATGTTCTGAGGGTGAACTCTGTTATCACCCCGAACGCCCCGGCTGCTCCAAGGAAAATGCCGACCAGATCGGGACCGTTACAATATCTGTAGTACCAGTCCTTTACCATGGTATTGGCCAGTGAGCCGGTCTCTATTATATCCCCGTTTGGTAGAACTACCTGCAGGTTAAGAATATTCTCATTGAGCCATCCATACTTCGGGCTGTTTATCGAGAAGCAGTTACCACCAATACCCCCTCCCAGGGTAGCTCCAAGGAAACCATGCGGCCCCTGACAGCCAGCGGTAACCCCCTTTTTGGCGAGCTCGTGATGTAGCTCACCCCACCTTATGCCAGGCTGAACCCTTACCGCGTTTAACCCCTCTTGAAAATCGAGGACACGGTTCATATCCGTCATATCGAGGATCATACCGCCTGTTTTCTTGAGAGGGGTCGTAGCGCCGGTCATGTCCGAGCCTCCCCCTCTGGCGATTACAGGAATTTTATGCTTGTTTGCCAGCTTAAGGATTTTTGAGATCTCCTCGGCGGAGTGGGGTTTGATAACTATATCGGGTGGCCCATATTTATCGGATAAGGGATGAAAGAAGGTACCGGCAAAATCCTCTATTGCGTAGGTCCATCTGATGACATCATCTGCCCGCACATACTTTGCCCCGACTATTTCTTCTAAACCCTTTACAATGTTTTTACTTACAACCGCTTCCATTTTTTCACCCCCTATTTAGGATGGTCTACTATTATTATATTCCTATTAATATTGTACATGACCAGCATTATTATCCTTTATACTGACCTTTTACCTTGGACACGCACCACACCCCGCCATTCTCCATTTCCGCGACGCACCGGTTACAGTGATCGCACTGCGATGCCTGCCAGTCGCCCCTCTCCATCCTCCGGACCAGGTCAGGCTCCCTGATCAGGGCTCTGCCTATCTCAACGAAATCGAAACCTTCCTGCATGGCCTTTTCCATATTGTCGCTGGAGCAGATGCCCCCGATCAAGACACAGGGGATACTCACCGCATCTTTTATTTTTCGTGCCTCATTGAGGAAAAACATCTCTTCAAAGGGATAAGTTTGAACTAAGATACTGCCAAACAGTCGTAAGCCTACCTTTTCAAACACACTTTTCGGACCTTGGATCCACTCCTTGAGCGGTATCCTTCCCCGCATCATATAGAACGGCGTCTTGGCGGTAAATCCACCGCTGGGAACGAGGGCGCTTGCCCCCTCGGCCTCATATCGCTTGGCTACCTCGATAGCCTCGTCTAGCTCCAGGCCACCCTTGAAACCGTCACTGACGTTCATCTTGATTAAAATGGGGAAGTCCGGTCCAACAGTCTCTCGTACGTGTTTTATCACTGCGGCAGGAAATCGCATGCGGTTCTCTAGAGACCCGCCGTATCTGTCCTTTCGCATATTTGTATATGGAGAGAGAAACTGACTGAGAAGGTAACCATGCCCGCCATGAATCTCCACGGCGTCGAAGCCGGCCTGGATGGCAAGTTGAGCAGCTTTACCAAAATCCTCCTTTACCCTGTTAATCTCCTCCTCTGTCATTTCGTGGGCAAATGCGTAGCGAAACGTACAGAACTTGCGGGAAGCGCCGATCGGTCGCCGGCCAATCACGTTTTTATTGGAGAAATAACCGCAGTGTCCAAGCTGTATATTGACCGCAGCACCCTCACGGTGCACAGCGTCTGTTATTTTCTTAAGATCCGGTACAATCTCTTCACGCATCCATATCTCATGGCCAAAGGCACGACCATCGAAGGACACTGAGCAATAGGCTACGGTGGTCATCGCAGCGCCGCCAGCTGCGACTTCGCGGTGGTGGTCTATTAGTGCATCAGAGGGGGCTCCTCCGGGACACATGCCCTCGAAACAGCCAGATCTAATAATTCGATTGCGCAGCTCCAGCCCACCGATCTTGCCTGGAGTGAGAACCTTGAGCTGCTTATTGCCTATAATGTCCTTCATATTCTGCCTTTCTTAGCCCCGGCACAGATACCCTGGCCATATTTATTTGGTTTCTACGCAGGGCAACGCCTTGCTGCGATGGGCATCCTGCCAGAGAATCGCTCCAACATATATCACACGCGTCACTATATTGTCAACCTGCCGGATATATAACGGTGACCTCTCCGCGTTGCGCTTGATACGCGACGCAATTGATGACGGTTACCGTGTCGGCCTTAGCCAAATGGCCTAAATCCTCTCCGCCACCCTGGCCGCATCGAAGGTTGCGGAGGAGGCATCGCGGGGCTTTTCGCAGTCGCCTATACTGTATACCTTCGGCACCAACCCTTTAAGCTCTTGAGCCAGCTTATTCTCCGACTGCGCGCCAACCGCCAGTATGACGGTTTCCGCCGGCAGGAAAACGATTTCTCCCTCCCAGCCGATTACCACACTGCCCGGGGCAATCTCCAGCACCGGGGTGTTCAGGTATAGGGGTATGCCCAGCTCTAGGAGCCGCCTTAAAAGTATCTTGAAGGCGAAGGTGTTCTGCGGCCCCTTCCTTCCACCAAGTTTACCCCGGCTGACGATGCTCACCTGTTTCCCCTGCTCCGCCAGCATTATGGCCACTTCTATAGCGTTAAAGCGTGCGCCTAAAACCACTACCCTGCCCTTGGCCTCTACCTTACCGGTGAAAATATCGTTTGACTGCACCACGTTCCTGCCGGTAGCACCTGGTATATCCAGTCCCAGAGGCACGGCTCCGGTGGCTACCACCACCGCATCGGGCTTCATCGCAAGTACCTGTTCCCTGGTAACCTCGGTGCCAAGTATGACGGGGACGCCGGCCTTGTCCAGGGAGCGCTTAAGGTAATCGGTGAAATTGGCAAAGCCTTCCTTGCCCGGCACGGCTGCAGCGATGTTCCACTGCCCACCCAGCTCGCTTTCCTTCTCATAGAGGGAGACCTGGTGTCCCCGCTCGGCAATAAGCACCGCCGCCTGCATGCCGGCCAGCCCTCCGCCGACTACCACCACCTTTTTGGGCTTCTCCACCGCTGGAGGTGATGGTATGCTCTCTCGATAAAGCCACGGGTTTACCGTGCAGGAAAGCGGCAGCTTTAGCGACACGCAGTTATTGCAGTGCAGGCACCAGCGGATCTCGTCCCGTCGACCCTCCTTGAGCTTTCTGGGCAGCTCGGGGTCGGCGAGCAGCGGTCGGCCCATAGCGACGAAGTCCACCCTGCCACTCTCGATTATATGCTCGGCCAGTTCCGGGCTTATCTTGCCCACGGCTATAACCGGCACCTTGACCGCGCTTTTTATCTTCTCTGCCAGCGGTAGTATAGGGGCCTCGGGATATGCGAAGCAGGGTATATTGAGTCCGGATAGATACTCCAGCCCTGCGGATACGTGGAAGGCATCGGCACCAGCCTGCTCAAGCGTAGCTGCCTGGCGCATCGCCTCATCTATGGTGACCCCGCCTGGCACATCGTCGCTGGCGCTTATTCTCACTATCAACGGGAAATCGGGGCCCAGCTTCTCCCTGATCCGCTCCAGTGTCCGGCGGGGAAAACGTATCCGGTTCTCCTCGCTGCCCCCGTACTTGTCTGTCCTCAAATTCATGAGCGGGGACATAAAACCGCCTATCAGACAGCCATGGCAGGCGTGCAGCTCCACCGCATCGGCGCCCGCCTCCCTGGCCCGGCGCGCCGCCTCCGAGTAGTCCTCCACGTAGCCATCTATAGCATCCTCAGTTACCTCGGTATAAGGCAAATCACCGGTCATCCATGATGTCACCGATGGAACCATTACCGGCACGCCTGGAGCAGCAAAGCCGCCAGCCACGATCAGAAGTCCGGGATGCATAAGCTGGACGGCGACCTTGGCACCACCCTCGTGGATCACCTGGAAAAGCTGTCTGAGGCCCGGGATAAACTTATCATCATAGATACCCAGTGAGTAAAGCGCTTTAGCCTCAATGTTCGGCGAGGCACACTGGGCGATGACGAGGCCAACACCACCCGCTGCCCTCGGTCGGTAGTAATCGAGCAGGTTATCGGTGACACCCCCCTCACTATCAAGAAGGACAGTGCCCAGGGGGGCCATAATAAGCCTGTTCTCCAGGTGCATTTTACCGATGTTACCGGGCTGGAATAGTGCTGAATACTTTTTCATCGTGACCTCCTTCAGATGTTAAAAAGTGGAACTGAGGGGATTCGACCCCCTGACATCATCCGTGCAAGGGAGATTCCAGATCAGTCCTAGTTCGGGTACTTATTATAACCTCCGTTCGTAACATGAGCAAGCCCGTGTGCTGGACACCGCATAAAAGTTATTTGACGGCATTCTCAATTCATGATATACTTAAGCATCTGGTTAATAGTTTGTTTTTCTTAACCTCTGTAATTCCCCGCGGATTCCATAGGCCACGGACGACCAAGCTTCGACCAAGTTATCAAGGAAAGGAGGTTGTCCATGGACTATGTTGACAAGACCCTCGAGTGCCAGGATTGCGGTGCAAGTTTCACTTTTAGTGCAGACGAGCAGTCGCTATTCGCGTCCAGGGGCTATACCAATGAGCCCAAGCGTTGTAATGAATGCCGAGCGTCTAGGAAGCAACAGCGCAACGGAGATAGCTACGGCTATCAGCAGAGAAGGGAAATGTATCCCGCGGTCTGCGCCGAATGTGGTGTAAACACGCAGGTACCTTTTCAGCCCCGGCAGGGGCGGCCCGTATACTGTGGCGAATGCTACTCTAAAGCCAGGCTAGTGTCCAGCAGATAATAAGGGCAACAAAAAAGGGAGAGGGCACTTTCATTATGCCCTCTCCTTCTTGTATTGCTGCCGCCCGTAGGGTCGAGACGAGACTTGACTGTCTTAGGTTAAAGATATAGGATTGTGCTCATGAATCCAGTTGAACCCTTAGTGAACCAAAAAGATTTAAAAGGGGAGGAATCTCCTCAGGTTATAAAGCAGCCACGTAATTATAAGTTGAGGTGGCTCACTGTATCTGTCACCTTTATAGTGGTTTTAACACTGATAGCATCTATAGTAGTATCCGCTTTATATGTGCCTGAGGTAGCTATTTATATCCCTATTCTCACAATAGGGCTGGCGCTGGCCCTACAGAAGTATATAGCCAGTTTTTTTGCCTACTTCTATATCAACTTTACCCGAATTTATGACCCGGGGGATAGGATTCGCCTGGGAAATGTAAAGGGGGATGTGCGAAGGGTGGGACTGCTCCATACTACACTCGAAGAGGTGGGCGAGGATGAAAAGCTGGGAGGTGAACTCACCGGCAGATTGCTGCACGTGCCCAACCTGGTAATTTTAGACCTGCCGGTGTTAAATTACTCCAAGGATTACTCGATAAATGATGAGACCATCTCCTCCGACTACATGTTTGACGAGGTTCGCATTCCCATAACCACCGATAGCGATGCGCAGGCAGCTAGTGAGCTTCTGGATAGTATTCTAAAGAAACAGGACAAGGCGTGCGTTAGGGAAGTACGCAGGACGTTCAAGAAAAACTACCCCAATTTCCTCAAAGAGGCTATTTCTGGGCACAGGGTGCAGGTTTACGTTGAACCGACGCATATCTGGATAAAGGGCAAGTTTGTAGCACCGCTGAGAGGTCGCAACGTTCTGCGGAGCAAGATCTTGTTGCAGTTTTTCAAGGAGATTGGTGACAGGCCTGACATTAAGCTGGCATAGGTCATGGTAGAGAAGACATGATGGGAGGCGAAGACTCACCACCTCGTTCTACGGTTATCATCCTGTGTCAATATTAACCGTACAGGTCTCGCATTTGTTTCCCCACTAGTTTTACCACAGTCTTGCGCGGCATGAGCTTGCCGGTCGTGAACATGTTCCATCGATTCCTTCTCCCTGCGATGTGGCTTGGCCTTTTCCCCAATGCCTCTAGCGCCTCAGTTACAGTTGGCTCTACTTCCATAATCGGCGTAAGCTTCATTCGTCGTTCCAGGTTTGGCTTCGATTGCTCAAAGGCCGGTGTGCGGGTTATCCCCGGCATGAATCCGAGAACATCGACGCCGTACTCTTCTAACTCCTCCCACAAGCCCTCTGCCAGAATCAGGTTATAGGCTTTGGTGGCAGCGTAGTTGGCAACATAGGCTGAGCCTTGAAGAGCGGATGCGGATGAAAGCAGGATTATCCCCCCTCTTTGGCGAGCTTGCATTTTTGAGGCGAATTCATGGACTAATATTAATGTTGCCTGCACGTTGACTGCTACCATTTTCAATTTATCATCCAGGCTTTTGTCGAGGAATAGTCCCACCGGCCCGAAAGCAGCGTTGCTCACCAGCAAACCTATATCAAGGCCGTCTGTATGTTCACGAATCGTATCTATAAACTGCGGTTGTGACAGGTCTGTGACGACATTTATGATTTCCTGACCGGTGCGATTTTGAATTTCTTTACCGGCCTCTATAAGCTCATCTGCGAGCATGTCGATGATAACCAAGTTTATTCCTCGCGCTGCGATCTGTCGTGAGAACTCCGCACCCAACCCTCGGGCCGCACCCGTTACCAGTGCCCATGGCCCGTATCTGGACTTGAAGGTTTGTGATTCGGACATCTAGTATCTCCCTTCTACACCTTTTCACGTGAACTTTGTGACAGGTTATGTTGTGAACTGTACTTTATATATAGTTGATCGGTAAATATCCTCAAATATAGGTAAGTCTAACTAGGCCGGGGTTGAAAAGTCAACTTCACGAAGCCTGCGCCGTCTCTCATAATGGCGGGCGCTGTTTCATTGTCATCACCAGGGAGAATCATGGCTATAGGTTCCCCGCGTGCACAAGTCCAGGCGCTACGTCGAAGATAAATAACGCGAGGCTGCTTTCCACAATACCATTTATGAGAACCAGAATAGCTATGAAAAGTGGCATTACATATGAATTATTGGACCGTTTGGGTGGGCGATTATCAATAGGAGGAAACTTTCCTTCGAATTCAATATGCAAGAGCGGGAGCATCTGGGCTGCTGATGAAATTTTTACGGGGCGGAATCTTTGGCCAGATCTTCAATAGACCCTTAACCCTCTAACTCATCTTCGAAAGAAGTCTCTTGATAAGCTGTTTAGGCCCGTCGAAGTCATATGTTCGGTAAAGTTCTATCAAGCTTGCACGTTCAGATCCCTCAGCGTGAATATGTGTGATACTTTCTTCACCAGCCATGAGTGCCACCGTCTCCCGCAGGATTAAGAACAGTTTAAATCTCTCTTCACCAGGTATTGCAGCACTCAGATACTTGTTTATGTACTTTCTTAACTCCTCGTTATCATAATCATCGCCACTCGGTGCAGTAATCGCCAGTCCTCCAGCTAAGTCTATTAAGGAGTGCACAACATTCAGATAGTTAGCGTTAGAATAAAGCTTACCTATGTTTGTGCAAATAGAGTTCGGTATGTAGATACCGGTTTCTTCGTGCTTTATTCCTTCATATGCAGCCATCTTGGCGCACATTTTTAAAATTTCTGAGTATGTGAGGATATCAACGATGTCTTTCTGAATATGAGGCGCTCCCTCCACGCCATTTGCTTCTGCCACAAGTTTTGCAAGCCCAATTAAATAATCGGCGAGGCCCACCCTGTATGACACAGCGGAAAAACGATGCCAAAGAGCAAACATTAGGGCAAGCCAGGTCGCTTTTTCCACGTCTTTATAAACGAAAACACGTTCCCACGGAACAAACACGTCATCGAGAATCGTCAGGCTTTCCAGCACAGCCACTTTGCTTTCTCTTACCCCCTCCAAATCGTTAAGGGCTGCCTCTGCACCTATCGCAGGTCTGCAAATCATCTTTAATCCCTTTGCGTTGGCCGGTACAGTAAAAGCTATTGCGTAGTCCTCCTCACCTTCCCTGAATGCCCTTCCAGGGAGAACAAAAAGTTCATTAAATACTATGGCATTGGACGTGTGCATTTTAGCTCCTCGCACAACGATCCCGTCGGATTTCTCCTCAACAGCATGTACATATAAATCGGCGTCTTTTTGCTGCCCTGGCCTTAATGTACGATGACCTTTCACATCTATTTGAGCGCCAGCGATAAACAAGTTGTTCTTAACCGCATTGCCTGCATAACTCAGCAGCCTCTGTCTATATTCCCCACCAAGCTCAGCTGTAACAATCCTCGAAGCGAAAATCGCATCTGAGGAAATATGTGCAGTAATAATCCCAATAGCTTTTGCCGCGTCGTATGTTAACTGAAAACGATCGTAGAGATCTGAAGGGCTACGAGGCTCTTTGTAGAACGAACTAACAGTAGCTTTTAGTTCAGGGTCATAATAGAATAACCTTTCTCTGGATTCGCTATCTTCTATGCCCTCACCAAAGAAATATGCTAAAGGATTTATTGCTAATCTCAAAATTGGATGTTTGGTAACGTCATCGACTCTTTTGCCACGGTAGAAAACTATCCTTCCATCGCGGAGACTTTCATTATACTCGTCGAAGTTTTTTATGTGACCTACCATACCCTCGATACCGCGCATTTTGCTTCACCCCCTTGTATTGTAGTGGTGAGCATACTCCGAGGAGCTTCGCCTGTCAATCAATATAACCGTAATTATAACAACCAGAATAGCTATAAAGAGAGGTATTTCACAGAAATAATAGGATAGTGTAGGGAGTCAGCGTTCAGAACATGTGAGGAATAGTCCTGGCAAATTTTTGGCTCTGGTGGAGTATCATCTGGGTAGGATTCCAAATGGGTAGGATTCCAAAGTCTCTACCTCCGAGTCCACCTGGCCTAGCCGCCTCTCCTTATTAGGGTATTGTAGTTTTCTGCCCTATAGACCGCCTGCGGAATACCTACTCCAGAATGCCCGGCCCCAAGGGCTGCGGCGATGCCGATGTACAGGCTGGAGGAGGCTGGCACAGGCTCTTTCTATTCTGTTGCAAAATAATGGATTTTGATGTATACTTAATTTAGTGGTTCCGGTCTAGGTTGTCTGATTAGTGGCTAAAATTGCTTCATATTTGCCCCAGCGTTGGATGGCCAGAACTCAAGCCAACTATTAAAGAGAGGAGGTCATCCGATGAGTTTTACAGACAAGTCGCTGCAATGTGCTGATTGTGGTGTCACGTTCACCTTCACTGCCGAAGAGCAGGAATTCCATCAGTCCAAGGGATTCACTAATGAGCCCCGACGCTGCCAGTCCTGCCGCCAGGCAAGAAAGTCACAGCGGAACAGCTTTGGTTCTGGTGGCTCTGGTGGATCTGGTGGATCCAGATACGACCGCCAGATGTTCCCTGCGGTGTGTGCTGAATGTGGTATCGAAACGCAGGTACCATTCGAGCCACGAGAAGACAGACCAGTGTATTGCAGCAGTTGCTACAATAAAAACAAAGGGAACACTCGCTGGTAATTTAACCGCAACTATACATCGGAGGCCAGCAATAATCCTGGCCTCCGATGGTTCTAAGTCTAAGTCTATTGCGGGGGTTACACGTAAACTGTTATTGAGTGAAAAGGAGAGGCCTCTTGAAAATATATGTGGGCAATCTGTCACGTGATGTAACTGAAGCCGAATTGCAGCAGGAATTTGAGGCTTTCGGGAAGGTAGACTCGGTTAGCATCGTTGTGGACAAGTACGGTGGCCAGCCCAGAGGCTTTGGATTTGTCGAGATGCCAGCAAAGGCTGAGGGCCAGGCTGCGATCGAGGGTCTCAATGGCAAGGCGTTGAATCAGCAGACACTTGTTGTAAACGAGGCTCGCCCTCGTCCTGGGGGCGAGAGGGGTGGTAGGTCAAATGATGGCGGAAGAGGTGGGGGTTCCGGTGGCCGTGGGAAACCTAGAAGATACTAACTCTCCCTGGCCTCTCTATGGGACCAGTTAGTGAATAGTATTCCACATCTTCTAAATGTAATAGCGATAATAGCCTGGAGAAAGGAAGTATCGTGGTAACGGTAACTGCATCAGCAACAGAGAGGATCAGGAAAGACATGCAAGCAGCCGAGACGGAACCTGAAGTAGGTATTAGACTTATTCTCTCCCCTTCGATACCAAACCAGATAGAGGTGGTATTGGATAAGGAAAAAGAAGGAGACCAAATAGTGGAAAGCGAGGGGGTAAAGATATTATTAATTGACCCCGAAATCGGCCAACGGCTGGAGGGAGTGGTTATCGATTACGAACAAATGCCCCAAGGAGGAAGGTTCTCCCTATCTAAGCTTGCGCCTGGTAAATAGGTTCGAATTCCAACTACTACTACCAATAAATCGAGAGGGCACGGTCTCAGGACATGCCCTTCTTTTTCTTGCACCTGATTATTGTACCATTTCCAAAATTAGACTTGCTGGTGTGTAGAACTGATTAATTCTTTTGGACTTCTTTAATTGCCCATTCCCCGATTGCGAGGCAAAGGAATCTCAAATCGGAGTGGATAATAGTAATAAGAGGATGAGATAAAAGTCACATACAAGGCTTATCTCACAATTTATAATTTAGGAAATATTGAAAGGAGGTTAACCATAGAGCGATGAAAGTTGTCAGTTTGTGTGGAGGGAGTTCGTGCTGCCCGGTTGTTAAAATAACTGGCGAAAAGGTGGAGATTGGCGAAGAGGGTAATCTCTGCGTTTTAAAACCTGACGAATGGGAAACCCTCAAGGCCAAGGTTTTAGCTGAAGAGATTTAGCATATCTAAGTTATAATCTACTTCAAACTGAGCCCCGGTAGATATCTATTGGGGCTCAATATTTTATGAAGAGATATACTCTGGTGAGTTCTTCCTGTCAATGCTATTGGCTGAAGAAGAGAAGGGCTGCGTATCTCGGGTAGACACTAAAATCCGCCGCGTTGTGCTATAGCTTCCAACTCGCGTTCCCGACGGGTTTTAACCACAAATAATCCATCGGGCTCGACCCTTTATGAACCCTTGCCAGACCATCGTATACCAAGCTCCCCACGTAGAGCTTCACAATGTCAAGACTGTTGTGAAGACTGGAATACTGCAAGCTGAAGACGTCCCTTACTTACTCAGAACGTTTATAGTGCAGGTGTGTCTCAAGAGGTCTGGGTCCAGATGGGTCACATTTTCAACTTCTCAGGATATACTCGCTCATGGTTGAGGTGCGGATCTTGGTGAAGTTCAGGAACGCCACCACGCTCCTGAACATGCGGCACATGTTCAGGGCGAGTTTAAAGATATTACTTGCGCCGTAGAACAGGAAAGGGTTTGTAATATGCCTGGCGGAAGGCCATGCCTCCTCAACGATTCCTTCGAACGGGGGCGCGTCAGGGGTAACGGCTTGCAGGACCACGTTACGGATGTAGCGGGCGCGGGGCTGCATAGCCTCTGAGACAGGTGACTGCGTACCGTGCCAGCGACGGATCCACTCCTCATGCGAGAGCCGGTGGGGGCGTTCCATCAGCGTCACCGCCATGACTACCGGCGACCTCTCGCCATCGGGCCAGTCGCGCTCGCGAAAGTGTCTATTGCCCCCGTATTCCGTATATATGCATTCATCCACTAGGTATCCAGCAATCCGAAAACTATAAGGCGCCAGGATTTTTTCAAGCTCTTGATGTTTTTCAATATCATCGATCCAGAGGGAAATCTCGGCGCATATTGCAGGACCGCGATATAACTTAGGGGCCGGTGATCTGACAGTTGAGTATTCATCGTCGATATACATGGTAAGCTTCTGAACTCCAGCATCATATAGCTTTTGCGGAACTTCGTTCAAGAGCAGGTCTTTGATTTTTTTCTTTGATTGTCCCTCGGGTGCCCACAGGACGTAAATCAATTTGACCACGGACCACCTCCCGGTTAGAGTTTTGGATTGGTGATTAAGTTCCTGTCACCGTACATCTGTTCGGTTGAACCCGCCATAATTTTTATGGCCCTTGTCCTGGGCATGAGGCGGTTGGTGACGAAACTTGATAAGCGGTATATCTTTCCCGGTATAAAAGTATGGGTTTTTCCCAGGGCGGCCACAGACTCACGGGCTACATACACGGGTTTCATCGGCCCCGGCCCAAAGGAGAGTTTCTTGGGCTTCGTCTGAATATAATTGGGCGTCTCGATGGCCCCGGATACGCTCACCATTACATCGACCCCGTGCTGCTTCATTTCATACCAGAGACCTTCCCCCAGGACGGTGTTATACGCCTTTGTGCCTCCATAACTGACTAGTAAGGGGGCGCCCTGGAAGCCGGAGAGAGAGCTCATCAGGATGATTCCTCCGCGTCCCCGTTGCAACATTTTGCCGCCGTAATGGTATGTGAGCATGAGAGGCCCTCGGCAGTTAACGTCGATGTGCCTGAGATGGTTTTCCAGTGACTGGTTGAAAAAGGCACCTATAGTATGAAAAGCTGTATCATATATCATCAGGCCGATTTCAATGTCATCGGTATGCGGGGACAGTTCTTCAATAAGGTTAGGTGATGCAAGATCTAGCTGTACTGTCCTTATATCGACACCGTATCGACTCTTAAGCTCGTTTTTCAGTTCTTTCAATGGTTCGCTGCGGCGGGCTATCAGTACCAGGTTGAGCTTTCGCTTTGCCAGCTCTTCGGCAAAGGCTGCGCCCAATCCGACGCTGGCTCCGGCAACAAGCCCCCATGGTCCGTATTTATCACTGAAGTTTGCCGTCATATGTCTGCCTCCCTTTCCTGATTTGATGAATGTTGTTAGTTAAGTGAATATACTTTAATCTAAAAATATATTGAGACTGTTGAAATAGTCTTAATCAACTCCCTAATCCCTCAATCTCGGGGGACTTTTAAAGCTGCCCCGATACATCGGGGAGACCCCCGGTAGGAAGTACCCTGCACCTCTTTTTCAGCAATCTCATTTAATTCCTCTAGCTCAGTAATGATAATAAATCCCCTTTGCCATGATGTGCTTGGAGTATAGTCATATACCTCGTACGTAATAACAATCTAGCTAGCAATAATTGCGTGATTATTAATAAGCGTATCACGCAATGCGGTGCGCTTATTCACATGCTCTCTATCGCCTGCGTCGCTCCGTTTCTAAACAGCCGTATCAACAGATGATAATCGCCTGATTACCTCTTGCCCTGCAAACGCCGCCACTGGACGTAGAGTCTTGTGCCCTCCTCTATAGAAACCTTTGGCTCCCAGCCCAGCTCCGACCTGGCCTTGGAACCATCAATATGCATACTATTTTCAAATTCCCCGAGGTCGGCACGGGTCAGGAACGGTGGTTCCTTGAAACGCCACAACCTGGCCCACATCTCCATTATGAAGGCTACAGAATATAGCAGGCTCATGGGGATGTTCCTCTGGCGCTCCGATTTGCCCAGGGCCCGGGCGAGTGCAGCGGCGAACTCGCGGAACTGCTGCTCCTCAGGACGAGCAACGTTATATATCTGCCCGGCGGAACGGTCACTGGTTGCTGCTAGGATGGCACATTCGGCAACATCGGTCACATAGGTCAGTGGAGCCCAGGGGTTCGACTTGCCCGGCCAGATAACAATAGGTGAATTCACCAGACCATAGAATCGATCTGTGAGCAGCCTGTCCCTCGGACCAAATATGCCGGAGCACCTGATAATAGTAACCTGTAGCTTGCCCTCGCGGTGGTATTCCTGTGCTAGCTTATCAGCCAGCATTTTGGCATAACAGTAATAGGAACGTGGATGGAACTCAGCATTGAGAGGAGCGGTCTCGGTGGCTCGAGTTTCACTTGTCGCCCCACCGCCGTATACATCTCCAGAGCTGACCTGGAGAAAGCGAGCCACCTTAGCCTCAGCACTTGCATTAAGCATGTTCTCTGTGCCCTTTACGATACATGACTCGAACTCCTGCCATGATCCCCATCCAGGCATAACCTTGGCAGCAGCGTGGAATACCAATTCCACACCCTCCACGAGAGGGCGCAGGCTGTCATAGTCCTCTACGTCGCCAATGACGATCTCGGCCCCCGTAGTCTTTAAATGGCTTATATCGGACGTCCGGCGGGCCAGGGCGCGCACTTCGTGGCCCTGTGCCAGTAGGCGCTCAACGATATGGCTCCCCAACAAACCAGTACTACCGGTAATCGCTGTCTTCACCATATCCTCCTTCTATTTCTCACATATCAAATTCCATATAACCTAGCCTACAAACACCTGTCAATCATTACTCTACCTCTCCATGTTGTTGCGTCGCTGGAATAAACTGACTTTCTGCAAACTACATGTCACATGGATTACGTGACTAGAGTCTATTGGAGAATGCTGAGAAAGTCAAGGATACGAATTGAATTATAATTATTGCTTTCGAAAGTGGTATCATTGCCTTAAAAAAAGTGTTACCAAAAGGGGGAGCATGACAAGAGGCAACATAAGGGAATACACGGCGGCAGTGAGAGGAAGTTATCTGAGGGCATCAAAGAAGGAGAAGGGTAAGATTTTGGACGAGGTCACCGAAGTCGTAGGCTGCCACCGGAAGGCAGATATACGTCTACTGCATCGAACGAACCAGGTAGGGGTGAACGGAAAGGGAGGGTGTCCCAAGCAATACGGTGCTCCTGTGGCCGATGCACTAAGGGTGGCATGGCAAGCCACGGACCGGTTGTGTTCCAAACGCTTACATCCCTTTCTGCCGGAACTGGTTAAAGTGCTGAGGAGATACGGTGAGATTAAAATGACCTTCCCTTGATTAATGCATTACTTCTAGAGTTAGACTTCTTTTTTTAGGATACCATAAAATCTGTCTCTCGCGCTCCGTTCGATCCAGGGATAGTGACCGCATTTTTCTAACAGGATGAACCGAAAGTCTTCTAGAATGCGAGAAAGGGGGTCTTTGATCCCTTCGGCAAGATGGGGGTCGTAGTCGCCATGGATCGCGACTACAGGACACTGGATTCTCTTCCCGAGCTCTAAAAGCTTCCCACTGCTTCTTAGCTTCATGGCTTGTTCCCATACGCTTTTATAGATATCGTACTGGCATTCCAGTATCTCGCTTTCATGAGGCAAGGGGTTATATGAGTCAGCCCCGGATATCAACTCTCCCAGTCGGGCCATGGGCGTGTTTTTATCTAAAGTTGTGGGGTCGCTCAGGGTTTCCATCAGGGAAAGGGCTTCCTCTCTGTCTACTTCACTAAGCCGACTTAACCGGGTTTTCATAATGTTATCGGCATATTTTTCTTCGTAGGCCCCACTCGCAATGAGTATGAGTTTTTTTACCAGTGGAGGATACCGGGCGGTAAAAATAAAACTGAGCATTGCACCCCATGAGAAACCAATAAGTGTGACAGGTAGATCTCCGTTCTTTTCCAAAACGGCCTTTAGCTCTTGGACCTGCCCTTCAAGTGTTGTTGCTGTTTGAAGTGGCTCCAGAACACCCCTAACGGAGGAGAGTTCTCGAGCAACTGGTGCCAGTTCTCCAGGTGCACCTGGTCCACCGTGAATGACAGCTACATTGAAAGGCTTGGTTCCATATTTTCTTAAGTTTTTCATATTGAGTATGAAACCTACAACCAGCTCACGAAGGCCGTTAGAGTGTGTATTGGTGCAAGTTGACGCTTTGTGGGTACGGAGCTGCTGGGGAGTTCCAGATTTTTTATGGTGGAGCTAGGTGGACAATACAAAGAACCTTCAGCTTGGCATTTAGCCTTTCTTCCTAGTCCAGCTTAGCACAATAAAATCGTAGCACAGTATTGCTATCGTTGCAAATGTCAAAGCAAAGTAAATGTAGTCGACTGCACAAAATAGAATGTTGTGTGATTGATTAAACAGAATGGACTTTTGTTACCCACTGAACAAAACAAGCTATTGTTGGAAGTTAAATGTACAAGACAGTAATCTCGTACTCACATTTCGAAACCACCATCACGGAGTGCTTGTTATAAACTGCTTCTTATCCCGCTTACATATGATCTGAGTTACATTACGGCCCGACATTGCCGCCATGGGCACGGTACCGCCTGGTTCAACCCATTTCCCCGCCATGTAGAAGTTCTTAAGCCCTGGCAGGGTCTTGCTCATGCGCATGCCCATAGTCTTTGTTGAAACTTGCCAACCTTGATAGCTACCCTGCCAGTTGCCAGTGTAGCGCTCAAAGGTTATGGGCGTAGCCACATCACGCACCTCCACCTGATCCGCCAGCCCTGGGAAACGCTGGTCAAGCAGGGCAATCACTTTGTCGGCGATCTGCTCCTTCTCCGCTTTGTAGCGCTCAGGATCCCGATTCAGCTGGTTCCAGTACTCATAATCAGAGTTTAGTATGAGTCTAACCAATGTCTTGCCCGCAGGTGCTAGGCTGGGATCGAAGTTGTAGATGTGTGCGCCCATTCGCTTCAACTCCTTGCCACCAATTGTGACCGGCTCATCGAGAGGGTAGTTTATCCCTATCACTGAATGCGGCAGTTCGTCAAACGAGCGGATTACGCCCAGCCCTATGTGGATCAAGGGAGAAACCAGAGGAAGTTTGTCATAGTAGCCCTGGATTTTGTCGTTGATATACTTCCCGTCCAGCATGTCAAATATGGTGGTTCGACCATCGGCGGCAGAGATGACGATGTCGCTGCGGTGTTCAGTGCCGTCAGCCAGCCGCACACCGACTACCTGATCGTTTTTCACCAGGATTCTGGCGACCCGCGACTTGTAGTGAACCTCGCCTCCCAAACCGAAGTAACGCTGCTCGATAGCCCGGGCAAACTCCAAGGAGCCGCCCACAGGATAGCCGGCTGTTTTTAGATGCATCATGGCAAGAAGCATGAGCATTGCTGTCATTGGAAAGTCAGGGATGTCAGAAGTGAGAGAGAAAGCCTCGCGCAGAAAGGGATTCTTGAAGCTCTTGGCAAAATCCTGGACCGAAATCCTCCCCCATTTTCTCATTAGCCTTAGGTTAGGAAACATCGTAAACATCATCCTGAGTCCGTCAATGGTGCCATATAACTCAGGTGCTTTTTCTATAGGCATATCAAAGCGAGTGAAACTATGTATAGCTTTAATGAACACTGCGATGACATCCTGGTCCTCCGGGGCAAGCTCCTTCATATGCTGCTCCAGCCGGTTGATGTCGGCGTGAACGATGAAGACTTTACCTCCCTCCCCTTCAATCCGTACGTACTCCTCGTGGTTGATCATAACCCGGCCCTGCACGGCGCCCAACTCCTCCCAGATACGGTAGAAGCCAGTTCCCGGCGCGGTACCCGTTAAAACGTGTATACAGCCATCAATTGTGTAGCCCTTACGTTTCCAGGAAGTGCACAGTCCACCTGGCCTGGCGTTGTCCATCTCGAAGATACAAGTGCGGTAGCCGTTCATTTGGCCATAGCACCCCGCAGACAGGCCAGCGATTCCGGCCCCAATGATAATTATTGACTTTTCCAAGCTTCCTCCTCGGGCAAGCCTCTTCCATATCGATTATTGTTCATAATATAGGTTTTGTTTCGCGGACGTCAAGACACCTGGAAAACCCGGACATACCGGAGGCGTAGCTCGAACTGTGCTGGACGACTTAGCCTACCTTCAAATGATTGCGCTACCTGTTGGATTCGAGTTGGCGGCGCTGAGCCGTCGGGGATACGAATCCCGGACACCTTGATCAGAAGTAAGGGAGTCTAGATCTATTAGTAAATAGAGCTAGATATTCTATACATCGCTTTCCCTTATATGCCTATTGACAAATAGAACGCTTTGTTCCATTATTTGATTCACCTAAAAAACAGGAGGTTTACCATGCCA
>DATKYK010000037.1 GCA_035528575.1 Dehalococcoidia bacterium
GGAGGAGTAACTCGATGTACATGAGTTGGTTTAAGTACAAATTTAGAAGGAGTGGCAACATGGCGACAGAACCCGTGGTTTACAACGACACTATTCCCTATATCTTCCAGATGCTGGAGAACATCAAGACGGAGATCAAGGCTTCCCAAAGTGCCATGCTGGCGCACGGCTTCTTGGAGTTCGATGCCCAGAGGATCGCCTCCGAGCTTGAGTCGGTGAAATCCACCATCCTCAACGAGAAGCCCATCGACCTCCCCGAGACGCACCCACATCCTGCGGAATAGTGAATTAGCGGTAATAGCAATGTAGGGACGGAGGGTTGAAATGAGCCAGTCAGATCTGTCAGTTTACTACCCCAAGAACGCCTTGCAGGCTGACCACTCTTACTGCGGCATAATCTGCACCGAAACGGTGGGGGAGAATGTCGTTTCCGGCGATGCCTGCTACCTGAAAAATGACGGCAAGTTCTGGAAGTCCGATGCCAACGCCGTGGGCACAATGCCAGTGTCGGCAATGGCACTGGAGTCGCTCATGACCGATGCCGAGGGTCTTTTACTCGTAGATGGTTTGGTGCGGGATGACAGCTGGAGCTGGACAGTGGGCGGTCTGGTCTACGCCAGCCTTACCATAGGTGAGCTGACGCAGGACATCTCCGGGTACACCGCCGGGGACCAAGTGCAGGTTGTCGGGTTTGCCCTCAGGTCTAACATACTGTGCCTCAGGCCGAGCCCTGTGCTGGTGGAGATTGCCTGATGGCCTGGTCCTATGTCGGTGCTGGCGCAATAGCAGAACCCATGTCCGGCAATGCCACCCCGGCATTACCTGCGGGCTGGGCGGCTGATGATATTTTCCTGTGTGGCATTATCAGTAACGACAATGTCAACTCCACTCTACCTGGAGGGTGGACGGCGATTGATGCCGGCACAAATAATGGCGCACAAGTGCGAACCACCCTCTACTACCGTCGTGCGGTTGGCGGCGATACTGCGCCGCTGGTCACTCATCCTGCCGGCGGTATGATCACCGCTGTTGTTGTCGCCTATCGTGGCATCACAACTGACAATCCCCCCACAGATGTTATCAGCGCTACCTATGTTACTGCTGGCGCCAGCGTAACCTTAACCTTTCATAATGTTGGAATCACCACTACTGTTAATAATGACCTAGTTGTTGAATTTGGTCCCCACTTCGGTTACTTAATTGCCAATGCGTCTGGTTACACTGGCGCACCGACCCCGACCGAGCGTGTTGATAACCCCAGTGCTCTCAACCGTCCCGCAATAGTAATAGCCGACTTCCCTAAGGCCGCCGCTGGTGCTACTGGATCGAGAGTCGCCACTATTAGTAACGGTCACCTGAGCAATGGTTTACTGGTTTCTTTTAAGCCACTACTAATACCATGGACGGGCAAGGTCATGGGCGTCACCAACCCGGCCAAGGTCATGGGGGTGGATGTGGCTAACATCGCTAAAGTGCACGGTGTAGCTTGACAATAATAAAGAGTATGAGCTGGTGGAGATTAGCTGATGGCGTTTAGCTTGGACATCCTTCAGGAGTTCAAGAGGAAGAACTATGCCTATCGAACTCAGCAATAGCAGGAGAACTTTCCTTGGGAAAGCCCCTGATGGTAGGACACGATGGGCATTGGATTGCTCTATCCGTGCCATACAGATGCGGGAGCAGGGAAAGGACTGGGTAGACATTCAGCCCCAGTTCGTACCCGATGCTCAAGGTTGGCACGTGGAAGGTGCGCCTTATGCTTTCGAGGTTGCCAGAGATGGAGCAAGGCGCATTTTCACAGATAGGGTAGATAGGACACAGCAGCTATATCTGCCAACTATGCTCTTCTTCAAGGATCTGCCGTGGCTAGTTGAGGGAAAGCGGATAGTTGCCTCGGCAGCTAAGTTCGATATTATTTACCAACTCACCAACACAGGCGTTCATTTTATGGTTCTTCTGCGAGAAGCTCTGCCTTCCAGTAAGATTGCTCTCAATGTAGACTCGGTGGGGCTGGACATACTACAACTCCTCAAAGCTAAGAGTGGGATAGGCATACCGAGGCCGAGGCTGATAGACGCTAACGGCGAAGAGCGGTTTATCGACTGGTCGTATAAGAATGGCCAACTGGAACTCGGCCTTGACCTGACAGACCTGAAGTTACCTGTCCTATTGAAGAACACCACGCTTGAGTTGAGTGTGGGGGCAACTGAGGATGATGATTATGTTTGTAGGTTTGATACACCTACCTGGTCAAATACCGGCACTATATTCAATGCTGGTAATAGTATCGCAACCGCCTGTGGTTATGGTGGTTCTGCTAGATTTACTGGTGTTAATATCCCAGCAGGGGCAATAGTATCTGTTGCATATTTGACTTTAATTTCTAGGCTTGACAGGGATACCACGGTAGTTAGGTCTGACCTCTGCTGTGAGAATTCAAATAATCCTGGGCAGATAGCAGATTATGATGACCATATCGGGAGAACACGCACTACTGGAGCGGGTTGCATAGCTTGGGATGGAATTGATGCTTGGGCTAAAGGGGAATCTTATCAAAGCCTTGATTTTGCTGTTGCTGTGCAACAGGTGGTTGATGACCAAGCTGGTACGGGTGATGCCTTAATCGTTTTCTGGGAAGACAAAGACCTTGAATCAGATATTGGAGCACTTCGTAGCGCAGCCTCTTGGGACAATACAACCTATGACCCACCTGCAATCTATATCGAGTATGAGGCAGGGGCCACTGGTTCTGGTGGCTGGACGGGCAAGGTCATGGGCGTCACCAACCCGGCCAAGGTCATGGGGGTGGATGTGGCGAACATCGCAAAAGTGCACGGTGTAGCTTGACAATAATACGAAAGCTGTTTACAATAAGACAAAAGGAAAGGAAGGAGGTGAGCCATAATGGATTCAGGACTGATAGCGCATGTGTTCCAGAACAACCTCATCTGGGCTCTTCTGGCCATGGTGGCGGGCAATTTCGTACTCGCGGTATTAGCCGCAATCATGGCAAAGGGCGACTTTGAACTGGCTAGATTAGGCGACATCTCTAAACGGGTCGTCATCTATGTCATCCCGGTTCTGGTCCTGTGGGGCATAGCTTTCTATGTTCCATCATGGCAGGTGGCAGCCACCGCTCTGTATGCAGTTGTCATGGCTGCACTAGTCGCTCGCATTGCCTTTAACTTAGGCGAACTGGGGTTGCCCATCCCTGACGAGGTACTGCAACATCTGAAGAAGGTACCCTAGACTGCCTTAAAGGGATATCCTTGATGAAGATAGGCACATCGATGGCGATACCAAAGCCAGTAGTGTGCCTATCTTCATAGTCAGGGCCTAAACACAACGGTGGACTATGGATTGGGGAATAATTGGGGCATGTACTGGAATTATGTCCATTATTGGCGTTGCCATCGCCTACGTGACGAAGATCGCCAAGATGCAGGCAAAAATTGACCTGATTTGGAGCATTTATGTGGAGGATAGATTGAGGAGACTGGCCAAAGAAGGCGACATGGCGCGACACAGCGAGTACAGGATAACAGATCAGGGGATACAGGCGTTGCCCGACACGCTGAAAGATAAACTGACCCAGCTGGCGAAGAGGAAAAAGCCCAAAACCTTACAGGAAGCCCACATATTACTAATGAAAGAGATAGGACTGGAAGCCCTCAACACCAACCCCGCTCACACTAACCACACAATACAGGAGCTGGTGTTACTGGCCAGCGCCTACATGATAGAAGTGTCACAGAACCAGCGCTGATCCAAAGGGGATATTATGTTGCGGCCTGTGGTTTGCCCGTTATGCGGCGGGCCAAAGTGGCCCCAATACAAATTGTGTCGCAAGTGCCGGAACAAGGAGAGGAACGGCACCCGCTGGCCCCACTACCACGGAAACCACCCCATGAAGCAGTGCCCCGACTGCGGTACCTGGATACAGAAAAGCTCCAAGACCTGCCTGGTATGTTACCTGAGAAGAAGAGTGCAGGAGAGGTGCGTCCACTACTGGGATATCGGTGATGATAACTACGGCACCTGCCTCAAGTGCGGGGCAGAAAGGCAGTTCCCCACATTGAGGGAGCAGATGGAGCAGATGGATAGGAGGCGAATACATAACAACTACGGAGTGGTGGTTGAGGCGTAGTAGTAGTCAAGGGACATCCACTGTCATCTCCAGCTCTATTCTGGGTGGGGACCCGAACCTCTTTTTAATCAGGGCTGTGGTTATCTGGCTATCTGAATAGTAGACAAAATGCTCCAGCGCATCCCCTAAAAGCTTCCCCATATTATCCCAATCGGGCTTGGTGACGGGTAGCAGTACCCTCTTCGGTGTTGACTTTGGTTTCATGCGGAAGAATGTCGCCACCAATTTGATCGGCGTCCCAGCCTCGAAGTACTGGTCCATCTCCATTACCCGGTCCTGTATTAAGTTCTCGGCGTGAACCGTGCCCTTTGGTGTGTAGGTGTAATTCTTGCCCGACTTGGAGACGCCGTGCCTGGGGCGGGCTTTAGGCGTGGGTTCGACATTCAGAGTAATCTTCATTTAGGGACTCTCTCGCCTTCTGTAGCTTTTCCCCTCCAAAACCACTACTACGCCCTCTGCCATCCTGTCGGCGATCCTTTCCGGCAGCATATCGAGAGAGAGGTTCGATGTTATCACTGTAGGCTGCCGATTGATATAGCGGTGGTTGATGATTTCATCGAGTTTTGCCTCGGCCCAAGCAGTAGGCTTATGGGCACCAAGGTCATCAAGCACAAAGAGATGACACGCCTTAGCTTGCTCCAACAGCAAGTAGGGGTCAGCCTCACCCCTTTCCCAATCCCTGTAGCCCCTCCTGAGTTCATCGAGGAAGCTCTCAACCTGGTAGTAAAGGACGGCTCCCCTGCGGGTTTCAATCCACTCCCACCCCAAAGACAGAGCGAGATGTGTTTTCCCGCAACCAACGCCGCCGAGAAGGCTGAGAAAGGGGTGTTTTGGCTGCTCAAGGAAGGTTTTGACTTCAGAAAACGCTACCTCAGTTGCCTCGTTGTGCTCCCACCTGCTAAGCCGATGAGTCTCAATAGTGGGTAGCGGCAAGTTGGAGATCCTGACCAGCACCGCCAAGGTGTCCATCTCCTCTAGTGTCATAGGAATCCCCTCATATACACCAGGACACCTCTCTCTCCACATTACTTCTCCCCCTTCATAAACTTTTTGGTCCGGCTCTTCAACTCATCGGCGGTAGGGAGCTTGGGTGACCCCCGGGGCTGACCCCCCGCTGATAATTTGCCCGCCGCCCACTCCGGGTATTTGGACGGCAACATTGATATTACCATCGGGCTATCACGCGCCTGGCAATATGGGTCGTGCTGTTTTAGCCACTTGAAGCAATCCAGCAGGCTATCAGGTGTCGCCTCTGGGAACTTCACTAATAACGGACGGATTTGTCCTATGTGTTTTGGGCGCTGAACCAGCTTGGTGCCTATGTGTTGCTCAACTAGGTCTAAGAAGGTTCCGGCTTCAGCCTGTTTCGGTTTCTGTCTTATGTGCTTTGGTAGATTTTCTGGTGCCGTGTTTGGAGCGGCGGGATATACCGTAGGTATATCACTTACTGGTACTGGCACTGGTACTGGTACTGGGGCGTCTTTGACCGACGTCGGCTGTCGTTGTACTGACGGCGTCGGTACTATGACAGACGGTGTCTGTTCTTGTACCGACAGTGTCGGTACTGGTTCGGGTTCATTTGATTCCTTTCTTCTAGTTCTTAGATGGTCTACCCAACCATTGGGGGATGGATATTTAGACGGGTAGGCCCATCGTTGTTGTCCTTGGAACCCCCACCAACCCTTGAATTGGAGTATAGGCTCACTACTTGCGTGGTAGAGTATAATAAGATCGTTGCTTACCAGTTCCTGAAGTAGGTCTGGTATTGTTTCAGCTGTAATCTCCTTGGTGCCTGGGACGACGATGAGCTTCAGTTTTACCGGGTCGCCGGTGAGGCGCCCTTGGTCGTCAGCATTGGGGAATCCGAATGTAAACAGCAGTTGAGCTAATGCCGAACACCGGGCCAAGTCGGCAGATGTCGAGATGCTGGGGTGGATGTACCTTGGTTTTCTTGCCATCTCGCGTGGCATACTACATACTCCCCACAAACCAAAATAAAAAGCCGCCTTTGCAGGTACGGGGCTGTGTTATACCCCCCACCGATCTAGGCGGCCAAAATCGATGGCTGATTTGTAAGAAAAACAACATCATTTCTATACCTGCTTTTTGATTATACCACCCCTGTCAATCTCTCCACCACCACAGCTCCATATTTCTTCGCCTCATGCACCAGTGCCTTTGTGATCTCATCCAACTGCTTCACGGTCTCCATCTCGTCTATAGTGTAGGTGATAATTCCATCACCCTCCATGCGCCTCGCCCAAAACTCATCTGCCACAAAATAAACCTCGTCGCCGAAATACACTCCCTCCAGTACGGCGACATTGCCGTAAAGGTCCTTAATCATTTTGGGGTTTTCGCTTTGGCCTCCTTCGTCGCCAGTAGCGAGTTGTGAAATTGTTTCAGCATCTGCTCGGTGATCTTATCTGGCGGCTTTTCGCTGTCGAAGTCGGCCAAGTTTACCGAGACGCTGAAGTGCTTTTGGAACCACTGGGTTACCAGCCCTTCCTTTGGTTTGAGCTCGTTGAGTAGTGCCTTTACGATGTTCCAAGCCACATTCTGGGATTCAGGTTGTGGGGACTCCTCCTCAACCAACCTTTCCCATGCCTCTTCCGGCATTGGTTCTGCCTCCGCCCCTGGCTCTGGCGCCGGAGGAGGCCCTGATAGCGACTTGACCTCTGCCCCTGGCTCTGCTTCAGCAAGCACCTCCTCTGGGTACAGGTCCGCCGGCGCCTCCTCGACCTCCGGTGGTGGTATCAGTGCCTGCGCCGGCGGCAATAGCGCTACCTTGGCTAAGTCCGACAGCTTGATGTTTTTCTTTATGTGCATAATGTAGACGGTCTTTTTCTTCTGCCCTAGTGGACTCACCTCAATCGGACCCAGGGCCAGTGTCAGCGGTATCATACTACACCGGCCCAGTATGGCTTTTAGTAGTGAAATCATAGAGTTGATGTTCACTATCGAGTAAAAGGACGAGGTGTCGATCTGCCACACCCCTAGCCCAGGCACTACGGGTATAAGCACCTGTAGGTTCATCACGCGCCTACACCGTTTTTTCAGGAACTCGGGGCAGTCCTGGGGGTCGCAATGCATATCGTCCTTCCATATCCACTCTACCGTTTCGTGGCTGGCCATCGCCCCGGTGGCGGTGTCTACTTTTCTCCTCGAGGTGATGCCATCACCGACGCAGGTTAAACCTTGTGTCATAGAGTAGGCCCGGAGCCACTGCTGCGCGAACTGAGACGAATCCTCCATGGGGAACATGATGTCCAGCTCCTTGGGTTTGTCGCCGAAGACATCGGCGATCTCGGGTGGGACCACGAAATAGTCGGTCGGTTTGGGGTAGGGGTGCTTACCGGGTTGCTCGACCTTGATGCCGAGCCGAATCTTTCCGAGGCGGGGGATTCTGACGATGTCTGACAAATTAGCTATTGGGCTCATTTTGTTACTCCCTCCTAAGCTCTGGCTGTATGACAATTCTGAGTTCTCTTATTTGGAATCTCAGCAATCTGATTTCCTGCTCAAGGGTTCCTATTTTTGACTTTTGACCATCTTTATATCCTCGCCTATAACCATCTGCGTAACTAAGTTTATGCGTTCTCTGGCTCCCTAGTTCCAAGTTCATTTCACTATTATGTCCTCGCTTACCGTCTATATGATGCACTATTTCCCAAGATTCCAGACACCTTCCCAGTTTCTTAGCCATAATAAGACGGTGCTCGGGTACATAGCCATTACTCTTTGCCATTGGGTAAAAAGGATGATCAGGATGTAGGCGGATTAGTGTATACCCGTGATTATCTACCGTTTGGCCACCTTTCCAATTTGGATTTGCATTCCCCTTTTGATTCCCTGATTTAGCTAACCAAGACTTAAAGATTTCGCGGATAGAACAGATTTTGCAGATTTCTCGAAAGCCATCTTCTCTGATCCAGCTACCCTCCTCGCAAATTTTACAAACCCGCCAGACGAATCTTCTGGACGCTTTTAATCCTGTAAATCCCAACTCTCTGCCATACCTCACCACATCGCTCACACCATCGATAGGCATTTATTCCTCACCCGGGATAAATACTGCCCAACAGGGTTTGGTTGGATTGAACTTAAACGATCCATATTTATTAGCGATAGTGCCAGCTACAGCGGGTGTTGAATACCAACCCTCAGCCTTTAGTGCTTCCAGCATAGCATCAGCGCCAGCCTCAAAGATTTGGTCTGGGTCACTTGGTAAATGAGTACCACTATCATCTGGATTATGTGGATTCTGCCAGTCCTCGGGGCGCCAATCTTTTCTACTCTCTTGTACCACTGCCTACCTCCTCTATTGGTGGGTTTGGTTCCCTTCGGCGCTCGAAGTGGATGTCATCAAAATAGTTTTGCACAAGAAGACTCAAGAAGCCAGCCTTGGTGATACCGAGTCGCTTCGCCTCTGTTTCGATTGAGTTATCCAGTTCCTCACTGGTCCTAAAATAAACCATCTTGTCTACCATACTGAAAACATTATAACACACCTGTCAAGCACCTGTCAATACCCTATTGACAATATCAAAATCCTGTGGTAATATAAGGACAGTTATATGAAAGAAGGTAGACCACTCAGATGCCCTAAGTGTAAGACTCTCCTGAGAAGAACCCCAGAGGGTGAGTTAAAGTGTTATACCTGTGGCTATGAGAGAAGCACAGCAAGCGAGCGGGCTAAGTTTTATAAATTGCATAAGGATGCAATCCTCCATGATCTTGACAAGCTCGGGTTAACAGCAATGCGGACAAAGTGGGGGATACCCTATTCGAGCTGGAGTCAACTTAGAAAGCGATGGGAATTGTGACAAGGATGTTCGCCGAGGTATGGAGGACCTGGAACCCGGTGGTCGGTTGTGAGCATAATTGCTCCTACTGCTATGCCCGCAAACTCGCCCTGGGCAGACTGAGACACCTACCGCAGTATCAGGACTTCAGGCCCTACTTAGTCAAGGCGGAGCTTCTCAGTAGTTTCAGGAGTGGCTTGATATTTCCCTGCGATATGGGAGATTTGTGGGGTCGCTGGGTCCCGAGGGAGTGGATTGAGCAGACATTGGTAGTCGTGGAGCGATCCCCCGACGCTACCTTCCTGATGCTGACGAAGAATCCCCTTCGTTATATGGAGTTTGTAAATCAATTCCCACCTAACATTATTCTCGGCACCACCATCGAAAGCAATCTTCCATATCCCGCTATCACCGACGCTCCCGACCCGGCCAGTCGTGCTCTGGCTTTGGCCTGCGTTCCCTGGGGCAGGAAGTTCGTGTCCATAGAGCCGATTATGGACTTTGACCTCAATGCGCTACCGCAGCGCATTGAACTGATTAAACCAGAATTTGTTTACATAGGGTACGATAATTGGTCCAATAATCTCCCGGAGCCACCGCTGGAAAAGACATTAGAACTCATCAGCCGCTTGCAGCAGTTCACCGAGGTGCGGACTAAGACTATCAGGGAGGCGTGGAATTATGGGGCAATCTAAGAAGCACAGCACCTGCATCATCTGCCACAGGCCGAGCTACGGCGTGATGTGTAAGGAGTGTCGCGTCGGATACCGCCAGGATATGCAAAAGACTAACTACCGTGGCAGCCACCGTATGATTGTCTGCCCGGGCTGTGGCGGTCAGATGCACAAGGACGCCGGACTGTGCGTCAACTGCTATAAGAGTGTCAGAAAGGGGGAGCTGGTGTCCGGATCTAATCGGGCTTTAGAGACGATAACCATCACCTGCGTCACCTGCGGGAGCGAGTTCAACACGGTCAAGGACTGGCCCTCCGAGTCGTCTAAGCACAGGGGGCTGGCCAGCGACAAGCCCGACTCCTTCTACTGCTCAGAGGAGCACTACTTCGGGGATAAAGGATAAGATGATGGAAGTGGAAAGGTTTATCTCCACCCTAACTCACAAAGGGTCGTTGAATCCCGCCGCCGACAATACCAAGACGGCATACCGTTATGACCTGGAGAGGTTCGGGGTGTTTTTGGATGGTGGGGAGGCAACCGGGGAGATGGCGCAGCAGTTCCTCCGACAGGAATTGGACAGAGGGCTCAAATTGAGCTCAGTGGCCAGATATGGCAGGGCGATAAGGAAATACTTGGTATGGGAAGGTAAATCGGATGACGCGAGTAGCGTCTTGTTGCCGACTCCGGGCAGGAAACTGCCCGAGTATCACAAGATGGACACCATAAATAAACTGATTGAATTGGCGAGAACGCCCTTGGAGCGGGCGGTGGTCGTGGTGTTGAGCGACACTGGTTTTAGGATTAGCGAGCTCCTTGCCCTCACAGCGGACGACATCGACTGGAAGAACGGACTAATTTTCGCTGACCGCACAAAGACCAATATGCAGGGCTGGATTCCCATAAGCCAGAAGGGGATGGACGCTCTCCGTGCCTACATAAAGTGGGCAAAGCCCAAGGGAAAGCTGTTCCCATACACCTACCACCAGATTCGTAATTGGATTAAGGAATTGGGCGAGATAGCCGGGGTGAAGGTCCGTCTCCATATGTTCCGGCACTCAAATGCCGTCATTTCCCTTGAGAGGGGGGAGGATATCTCGATCATAAAGCAGCGCTTGGGGCATAAGAACATAAACACCACGATGATCTACCTCCAGCTGATGCCTCAGGATTTGAAGAAAGGGACGAAAGGAATCTGGTGATATGGCGAGGCAGGAGTCGAGGCGTAGATTCTGCGATAGCTGCATGATAGACCGCCTTGGCCGCAGATATAAGGTCGATAAAAAGTAGGGAGGGGAAGATGGCAAAAGCTAATTGTAGCCATTGTGGGAAGGAATTAGAGGAAATTTCCTATGTTGTCCCTGACCCCAATCACATTCTCGGGAGGTGGGAAGAGGCATCACAACGTCCTCCACTCTGTAGGGAATGCTGGGAAAAGGCTTGTCGGGAATTAGGGATTGACCCAAACCTTAAATAAGGCGTCTTATATTACGGAAAGGAGAAAAATGAAAACAGTTGATATTAGTGGTTTCGGTGGCAGTTATGAAGCTGGCTGCCAGAAGATGCTCTTGAATGGTATCAAGTTCCTGAACGAGCATCCAAACTTTGACTT
>DATKYK010000038.1 GCA_035528575.1 Dehalococcoidia bacterium
GTTAATGGCAGGTGCAAGATGCTTCAGCGTGCCTGCGATTACCCGGCGCGAGCTTATGTCCCTGACCGAAGAGTGTGCCAATGTTACCGGAATACCCTATCTAATGGATGCCTACAGGGAAGAAGCAATGGCGATTCTCGAAGGCTAAACTGGATATATTGTCGATTGAGCAGGCCCTGAGATATCGAGGCCTGCTCTAATTATAAGATCAAGAGTTAGTTATTGAAGGATTTTTTACTAATAAATCAAGTATCATAAATCTTGATACTTGATTTATATCTCACACAGCCCAATTTAAAATGACGAAATATTATCAGGTAAGCATCTAGTTAATCCGCGTCTTAAATGGGCTCATAAGCCTTTGAAGCGATTCGTAATAGGTAGTCTCCTGTCACGACCAAAGGCCCTAGGGGTTATCTTGATGCCTGGCGGTGCCTGGCGGCGCTTATATTCGCTATTGTCTACCAATCGTGCTGCTTGCTTCACAATCTCCTCATCGAATCCCATATTGATAATTTGCTCCACGCTTTTATCCTCTTCGACATAAGCAGTCAAGACGGGATCCAGCAGGTTATACGCAGGTAGCGAGTCAGTGTCTTTCTGTTCCGGCCTCAGCTCTGCTGATGGTGGCTTCTGTATTACAGTATATGGTATCAGTTCAGATCCCACCAGCGAGTTTCGGTAGCTGGCGAGTTGGTAGACCATGGTTTTGGGTACATCCTTGATTACTGCAAAGCCACCTGCCATGTCCCCATACAATGTTGTATAACCAGTTGCAATTTCGCTCTTATTACCAGTCGTTAAAACTAGCCAGCCGAATTTATTTGATAGTGCCATTAGGATATTGCCTCTGATACGGGCTTGGATATTCTCTTCAGCCACATTGGGCTCACCACCTTTAAATGATGAGGCCAGTGCGTCTATATAGGCTTGAAAAACTGGCTCAATGGGGATAGTCAAGAGCTCTATACCCAGGTTCTGGACTAGCAATTCAGCGTCTGATAAACTCGCAGTAGAAGAGTATCTCGAAGGCATGGCTACACCAACCACGTTTGAAGGCCCGAGAGCATCTACTGCAACGGCTGCTACCAAGCTGGAATCGATACCTCCAGATAGCCCAATCAGTACCTTATCGAAACCATTATTAATTACATAGTCTCTTGTACCCAGCACTAGCGCATCGTAGATCTCTCCCGGATAGCCGCCTATCTTATATTGCCTGAGTGGCAGAGGTTGTTTGGGAGCAGCAGAAGGCGCTTCGGATACCACCAATTTGGTTACGTGCCACCGACGCTCTTCCAGCAATAGCGTCTCTTTTCTCCACCGGGGATCGTGGAGGCGTGTACGAAAGACAGCCTCGATGTCGAGATCGGCCACTACGAGATCTTCCTCGAATTGTCTACCTCGTGCAATCAGATGCCCTTTCTCATCCAACACCATACTATTTCCGTCAAAGACCAGTTCGTCTTGCCCCCCCACCAAGTTATTAAAGGCTATGATGGCTATATTATCCGTGGCACGCGTTCCTAGCATCTTTTCTCTAAAATCTCCCCTGCCGAAATGGTATGGCGAGGCACTAATATTCACTATTACCTCAGCCCCAGAGTAGGCCTGCGTAGTGGATGGGCCAGCCTCGTACCAGATATCCTCACAGATATTTACACCAATACCAACGCCTGCAATGATGTAGAATGGACATTCCGTTCCAGCCTGGAAGTATCGATTCTCATCGAAGACTCCGTAGTTAGGAAGGTATATTTTGTGATACACACCAGCAACCTTGCCATCGTGGATGACCGCGGCGGCATTATAGATGTCAGCCTTAGCGTCTACGAAACCAACTACGATTGTGATTCCTGAGGAATGTTCGACTATTAGTTCAAGGCACCTTAGATTTTCCTCAATGAAATGTGGCTTAAGCAGAAGATCCTCTGGTGGATACCCGCAAATAGCTAGCTCAGGGAAAGTAAGTAAATTAGTTTCCAATGATTTGGCTTTGGCGGTATATTCAAGGATTTTCTTCGTATTTCCTTTGAAGTCACCTACAGTGGTGTTTATCTGTGCCATACCAATGCGCAGCGGCCGCATGCCTTTTTCACCTGCTAAGCGAGATTTACTTGCTGAGTGTTTTGGCATTATGCACAGCTAAATAGCTCACCCCCACATTTCGGGTGAGCATCCCTTAAATGACTAATAGACTGTCCGTACTATCTAATATTGCAGTGTGGTCACTGCTGAATAACGTCATGTACACTGTTGCCAAATGCTATAGGTCAATTCTCGACAGTTACCTCCACTACATTCTGACGGGCAATGGCTATTTCTTCACCGTCCTTCTTGATGAAGACGTGCATTAACCCCATTACCTCATATTTGCCGTTTTCAAAATGAGTTGTATCCCACCTGGTGCGGAAATCCTCGTGTCTGTCATTAGACTCACCAATCTTGATCCAGGTATCTGTGTTTTTCTTACGATAGTACCAGGGATTGGTTATTTTCGTAATAGATCCGGAGATACTTAGTTCCTCCAACTCCTTACCTAGAAGATCTTCATCAAAGTTTTCCCGAAGCGCAACATTACCAGAATAGCTTCTCAGAACCTCGGAAGGAACAATATAATGTGGTCCCCAATCATATGACATCACTACCTCCTTTATTAAGCGCATTCTTGATGCTCTATTTTACATTATACTACAAGATAGGTAAGTATCTGTTGAGTTCATAATCGGTCACCTGAGCCCGGTACATGTCCCACTCGATCTTCTTGTTCTTGATAAAGGCATCGAATACGTGGTCACCAAGAGCCTTTCGTACCACCTCGCTCTCTTCTGTAAGTTTGATAGCCTCTAATAGACTGCCAGGCAGGGTTCCGATATTCCTTCTCTGCCTTTCTTCCTCAGTCATCTCATACACGTTTTCTTCTACAGGATCCGGAACTTCGTATTCCTTCTCGACTCCCTCCAGCCCAGCGGCCAGCATCACGCTGAATGTAAGGTAGGGGTTGCAGGCAGGGTCAGGTGACCTAAATTCCACCCTGGTGGCTTTCTCCTTTCCCGGCTTATACTCTGGAACCCTAATCAGGTCAGCGCGGTTCCGCCGTGCCCACGAAAGATATACTGGCGCCTCATAGCCAGGGAGCAGGCGCTTATAGGAATTAACCCACTGGTTAGTGATGGAGGTAATCTCCGGTGCGTGGTTTAGCAGCCCGGCTATGTAGCACTTGCCTATCTTGGAGAGATGATACTTATCATCCTTGTTGAAAAAGGCGTTCCTGTCGCCACTAAACAGCGATTGATGCACGTGCATGCCACTGCCATTTATGCCGTAAACAGGTTTGGGCATGAAGGTAGCGTAGACGCCGTGGCTTAGGGCAATCTGCTTGACTACCAAGCGATAGGTCATCACGCTGTCGGCCATGGTAAGGGCGTCGGTGTACCTCATATCGATCTCATGCTGGCTGGCGGCAACCTCGTGGTGAGAATACTCCACCCCTATGCCCATCTCCTCCAAGGTGAGGACCGTTTCCCTTCTCAGGTCAGTAGCGGTGTCGAGAGGGGTCATATCAAAATATCCCCCCTTATCCAGGGGCTCGGTTCCCTTAGAGTCCTGAAAGTAGAAGTACTCCAGCTCAGGCCCTACATAGAATGTGTAACCCATATCCGCTGCCCGCTTCAGGTTTCCCTTCAGTACATATCTAGGGTCGCCTTCGAAAGGCTCACCACCAGGTCTCAGAATGTCGCAAAACATTCGGGCTACAGCATGGTGCTCCTTGGGACGCCATGGAAGCAACTGGAAGGTATCCGGATCTGGTAGAGCCACCATATCGCTCTCATCGATGCGGGCAAACCCCTGAATGGAGGAGCCGTCAAAACCCATCCCTTCTTCCAGGGCGCCCTCCAGTTCCTCCACGGTGATGGCAAAGCTCTTGAGCATGCCCAGGATATCTGTGAACCAGAGCCTGATAAATTTTACATCGTGCTCCTTTGCCATGTTAAGGACGTATTCTTTGCTCTCGTTCCTGCTCTTAGTCGCCATTTCAAACCTCCTTTTTTAATTTACTTCTACTTCAGATGGCGCTTTCTCCTTCATCACCTGTCCTAATGCGGACGGCATTCTCTACTGGTAGCACAAATATTTTACCATCACCCCTTTCTCCTGTCTTAGCTGTTCTAATTATGGCGTGAATTGCCTTGCCGAGATCTTCGTCGAGGACTACTATTTCAATCTTTATTTTGGGTAAAAACTCCACCTTATATTCCCCAACCCTCCACTGCAAAGTGATTCCGCTCTGGCGGCCGCGGCCACTAACTTCCGTAACCGTCATTCCACGTATGCCGAGTTCATCTAAGGCAGCTCTTACAAGTCCCAGCTTCTCGGGTCTTATAATTGCTTCTATCTTCTTCATGGCATCGTGCCCCCATATGCTCTTTCACCATGCTGGGCTATGTCCAATCCCACTATCTCCTCATCAGTTTTTACTCGGAGCCCTATAGTTTCCTTGACTATCTTGCCCAAAACCCAGGTAGCAGCGAAGGCAAATCCTCCAACTGCGCCTACTGCAGCAAGCTGCTTGGCAAGCTGCATAGCATTACCGCCGATCAGACCGTCAGCTCCGCCAACAGCCGCCGTCGCAAAGATACCGGTTGCCAGGGCACCCCACATACCGCCCATGCCGTGTACTGCCCAAACATCTAGTGATTCATCTATCCGTCTTTTAATCCTGAATAGCATACAGTAGTAACACACCACTGCTGCGCCAACGCCAATCGGGATTGCCATAATGGGCTCCACAAAGCCAGCAGCAGGTGTGATGGCTACCAACCCGGCTACGGCGCCAGTAGCAACACCGAGAGCGGATGGACGTCTATTAATCCAGCTAAGGGTCATCCATGTTATAGTTGCGGCCGCTGCAGCTACAGTTGTGGTAACAAAAGCGTTGGCCGCCAGTCCTCCTGAGGTGAGGGCGCTACCTCCGTTGAAGCCAAACCAGCCGAACCATAGAAGGCCAGCACCCAGCACCACCATGGGGATGTTATGTGGCTCCATCGGCTCCCCTTCATTGAATCCCTTGCGGTGACCGAGTAGCAGCGCGAGGGCTAACGCTGACATGCCAGCGGTTATGTGTACAACAGTGCCACCGGCAAAATCAAGCGCCCCTAAATTTGCGAGCCAGCCTCCATCGCCCCACACCCAGTGTGCCACGGGACAGTAGACTACGGTGAACCATATGACCGCGAGAACGAGGAAGGCACTGAATTTAATCCTCTCTACTACAGCGCCTGTCCATAAGGCAACGGTAATAATGGCAAACATAGCCTGGAATATCATGAAGGAGAGATGGGGGACTGTTGAGGCATAGATATCGGAGGGCTCCTGCCCGACGCCTCTAAGGCCAATCCAATCTAGTTTCCCGATTATGCCGCCGAGATCGGGTCCAAAGCCCAAACTGTAGCCATAAAACACCCAGAGGATGCCGATTAGACCGAGAAGTATGAAGCTCATCATGAGAGTGGAGAGCACATTCTTCCTTCTTACCATCCCTCCGTAGAATAGAGCTAAGCCCGGTATCATTAGCATTACCAGGGCTGCTGAGATCATTATCCAGGCTGTATCTCCAGCGTTTATCATGTTGTTTTCTATATCCTGGATGTATCTTAAATCAGGTTTCTAAGATACATAATAAACGGGTATTGTTACCAGAAGATTGCAGCCATGTTACAGTTGTGTTAACAATTGCTGGTATTTCGTCGCAGTGCGTGGGGGGATATCACATTTAATATAGTGGAATACTGTGCAGGATATATAACACGAATTGTGGTCAACACATTGATTTGGCTATTCTAGTCAAATAGAGGGCGAGTTTACTTTTAATGAATATGTGATAAATCGCCGTCCACAGTTCCTCTTACCTTCTCTCTCTCCTCTTCGAAGTCAAAACCGGTCCAGATACCGATTGAGCTAAGTACAGAGTTTTGAGGGTGGAACTGCCGGAAGATTTTAAAGTAATAAGCCGCCTCTTTGCTGTTTATCGTTGCCTGTGGATTCTCTGCTACAATGCGCTCGCATTCGTCGTCGCTCATCTCTCGGTGAGCTAGTTTCTCTCCAAGGTCCTCACAGCCTGCTCCCTGGGTATACTGGACCTTGTAGCGCCACAATATCTCTTCAGGTAGGTATCCAGTTACCTCAAAGGCCTTGCGCAGAATCCATTTCTCGATTTTATCTCCGGTATATTCTGACTCGCGGATCTTGAGATCGGGAGGGATCTTCACAGCAAGCTCAATCATTTCCACATCGAGGAAAGGAACCCTTAACTCTAGACTGAAGTACATCCCCATCCTATCTGCTCGTTGCAGATTGATGTTATGGAGATTGCCAATGCAACGCCTGGCTTCTTTGTTAAGAACATCAATGGGATAGTGTTTCATGTAGTGATAGCCGGTAAAGAGCTCATCCGCTCCCTCTCCAGTGAGAACCACTGTAACGTAATCAGCGGCCAGCTTGCATGTAAAGTAGCAGGGAACAGCGCAACGTACGAGGGATGGATCGTAGCTTTCCAGCTTCCTTATTACGGTCGGTAGTGCTTCGTAATATTCCTCCTCAGTAAAGTGCAATTCGTGATGCTTCGACCCGATATGTTCTGCTGCAATGCGAGAGGCCTTGAGGTCATCGCTCTCATCTCCAGATTCATCCCGCATTCCAACTACGAAAGTGTGGAGATGGGGGATCTCTTCGGCTGCAATGGCAGCAACCAGGCTGCTATCTATGCCTCCGCTACAGAAAGCGCCAACGTGGATCTCCGTGTCTGACAGCAGCCTTTTCTTTACTGCCCGGATGAAGGTTTCCCGAATCAAATTGCAGGTTTCATCTATATCGGTCAAAAGATGGTCTTGAACCTTTGGGATCTCATAGTACTGCACAAATCCTTCTTTGGGGGTGTAGTAATGCCCGGCAGGAAACTCGTGGCACTCGTCCACACCGGCCAGGGTCATAGCTCCCAGCTCAGACGTGAAGTACAGTCTGTCGCCTACATAACCATAGTAGAGCGGTTTAATTCCAATAGGATCGCGTGCTAACATAAAATCGTCACCATTGAAGATAGCAAAAGCGAACATCCCGTCCAGTTGTTTAACGCATTCAGGCCCGACATCCTGATAGAGGTGAAGTATTGTCTCTGTATCCGATTTCGTCTTGAACTCATATTTTAAAATGAGCTTATCTCTCAGATCCTGAAAATTATAGATTTCTCCGTTGCAGATGATCCCTGTTCTCCCATCGTTGGCCAGAATCGGCTGATGACCACTGGCCACATCGACAATCGATAGCCTGGTATGACCGAAAACCACATCGTTAAAGGTATGAATGCCGCGATCATTCGGTCCCCGGTGTGGCAGAGCATCCAGCATACGATTGATTGTCTTTGTATCCTTTATTCCAAAACATCCTGCAATTCCGCACATTAAAAAACCTTTCTTTGAGCGCCGGTATCTATTTCAGCTCAATCTTATTACCAGTGCAATGCTTCGCTGCCTGGTTAAACCATTTCAAATAACTGAAAGATGTGCTTTACTCGTGCTACCACCACTGGCGGTTAAATATTCCTTCAGCGGCTTGACCGAGAAGGTTTGCTCGTCACTCAGCAATACCTCCACTACAGCCCTTATGGTATCAATTGAGGTGAAGCAGGGGATCTGCTTCTCCACCGCGGCGCGTCGAATCTCAAAGCCATCGCTTAACGGGCCCCGCTCACCGGTGAGCGTATTGACCACCCCGTCCAAGGTGCCATCGCGAATCATGTCCACGATGTTGGGGTGCCCCTCACTTAGCTTTTTGCTAATAAAGGTTACCGGGATTCCCATCCCCCGAATCATTGCCGCCGTTCCCTCGGTAGCATAGAGCTTGAAGCCGAGCACGGACAGCTGCTTGATAATGGGCAAGGCTTCCGGTTTATTCTTATCGGCAATGCTGAGCAGGAGCGATCCCTTCGAAGAGAGCATTATATCGGCGGCGAGCAGCGCCTTTGCCAGGGCAGCATCAAATGTGTAATCCACCCCCATCACCTCGCCCGTAGATTTCATCTCAGGACCGAGGTAAGTATCCACACCGCTCAGCTTGGACATGGAGAAGACTGGTGCTTTAATGGCAACCAGCTGTTGCGTTGGCCATAGTCCTGTATCATAGCCCTGCTGCTTGAGGCTCTGCCCCAGCATTACCTTGGTGGCCACCCGTACCATGGGCACCCCGGTTACCTTGCTGATAAAGGGAATAGTTCTACTTGCCCGGGGATTCACCTCAAGAACGTAGACCGCTGATCCGCCATCATCCTTGGCCATAATTACATACTGAATATTCATCAGCCCTATAACATTAAGTGCCAGGCCGATCTGGATGGAGTAGTCGACGATGGTGTCCACTTCCTCGTCCGTCAGGTTCAAGCCGGGGTAGACAGCAATGGAATCCCCGCTGTGCACACCCGCCCGCTCGATATGTTCCATGATCCCGGGGATGAGCACCCGCTCCCCATCGCAGGTAGCATCTACCTCCACCTCCTTGCCTTCCAGGTACTTATCGATAAGCACGGGGTGTCTGGAGTCCAGCTCGATAGCCTGGTTCATATAGTGAACCAACTCGCTGGCGTTTTGTACAATCTCCATAGCGCGGCCGCCGAGCACGTAGCTGGGGCGAACCAGCACGGGGTAACCAATAAGCTTGGCCACATTAAGCGCCTGCTCGATGGTGGTGACCGCACCCCCTGGAGGCTGAGGAATTCCCAACTGGTTCATAAGATTCTCGAAGCGCTCTCGGTCCTCCGCTAGGTCAATAGCCTCGGAAGTGGAGCCAAGGATAGGCATGCCGCTTCTATACAGCGGTTCTGCCAGGTTAATTGCCGTTTGCCCGCCAAATTGAACGATAGAGGGAGCGGCAAGGACATCCCCCCCTTCATTCTCCAGGATGTCACGCACACTCTCCTCGTCCAGGGCCTCGAAGTAAAGGCGGTCTGAGGTATCGAAGTCAGTGGAGACGGTCTCCGGGTTGGAATTGATGATGATGCTCTTAAAGCCTGTCTCATGAAGAGCCCAGGCGGCATGAACACTGCTGTAATCGAACTCGATGCCCTGCCCGATGCGGATGGGGCCCGAGCCAATAACTACTGCCTTGTTTCCAGCAAGGGGCTCAGCCTCGTTTTCCAGTTCATAGGTACTATAGAAGTAAGCGGTCTCGGCGGCAAATTCGGCAGCGCAGGTGTCCACCATCTTATAGACGGGGATGATTTGCCAGTTGTGGCGCAGGTCTCGTACCTGCTCCGGCATCCGGTCGGCCAGAGTGCCGACCTGTTCATCAGAAAATCCCAGACGTTTAGCTTCCCATAGGAGCTCAGGTGTCAACATCTCAGAGAGGAGACGCTGCTCCATCTGTACGATGTTGCGAAGCTTATAGGTAAACCAGGGGTCGATACCCGTTTCCCGCGATAGCTCCTCAGGGCTTAATCCCTTTCTCAATAGTGCCATGACGCCCCAAAGACGAAGGTCACTGGGCACTAGTGAAAAATTGCTCCCATCCCAGTACGGGTCCTCCCAGAGGAGAGACTTATTACCAATTTCCAGAGATCGCACCGCTTTCTGGAGAGCTGCCTCAAAGGTGCGGTCAATTGCCATTACCTCGCCCGTGGCCTTCATCTGGGTGCCGAGGACGCGATCGCCTGCGGCGAACTTATCGAAGGGCCAACGGGGAATCTTGACCACACAGTAGTCCAGCGCTGGCTCGAAGGCGGCCATAGTTTTACCGGTGACCCGATTCACGATCTCATCTAGTCGCCTACCCACCGCTATCTTGGCGGCGACGCGGGCGATGGGGTAGCCTGTTGCTTTCGAGGCCAGGGCTGAGCTTCGACTAACCCGCGGGTTGACCTCGATAACATAGTAGGGAGGGCAGCCGTTCTTTAAAGGGAGTTCACCGCTACCACCTGGCGGCCAATACTCCGCTACTATCTTGTGGGGAGCGAGGGCGTATTGGATATTACATCCCCCCTCGATGCCCAATGAGCGAATGATATTGAGGCTCGCCGAACGCAGCATATGGTATTCATTATCGGTGAGGGTCTGGGATGGGGCGACCACTATGCTATCGCCGGTGTGTACCCCCATGGGGTCGATGTTCTCCATATTACATACGGTTATGCAGTTATCCGCCCCGTCTCGCATCACCTCATACTCGATCTCCTTCCAGCCGGCTACGCTTTTCTCCACCAGGATCTGATGAAGCGGGCTGACCGCCAGTCCACCGGAGGCGATACGCTTGAACTCCTCCATGGTGGTGGCATGGCCACCACCGGTGCCGCCCAATGTGTAGGCGGGGCGAATCACCACCGGCAAGCCGATTGTCTTAGCTGCTTCTAGCGACTCCTTCATCGAAGAGGCTATGGCGCTCTCGGGGACTGGCTCACCGATCTCGGAAAGCATCCTCTTGAAGAGTCCGCGGTCTTCCGCTCTGCGGATGGTATCGATGGGGGTACCCAGTGAGCGAACATTGTATTTATCGAGAACGCCGGCATTGGCCAGGTCAACGGCGAGATTAAGCCCGGTCTGCCCACCCAGAGTGGGCAGAAGACCGTCGGGGTGCTCCCGTTTGATTATTCGTTCTAACACCTCTACAGTGAGTGGCTCGATATAAACGATATCGGCGATGCCCTCATCGGTCATGATAGTAGCTGGGTTGGAGTTGACCAGTACCGAGATAACGCCCTCTTCACGGAGCGCTTTACATGCCTGGGTGCCGGCGTAGTCGAACTCCGCCGCCTGCCCGATGATGATAGGCCCGGACCCTATTACGAGTACTTTGGAGATTTTGAGCATTTCTTTACTTTATATCAGTTAAGCTTGATAATAAGGAAGCGATCATCAGACCATCCATTATTGCAAGTTCTATATTTACTGTCTGTATTGCGAATATTTACTTCACCCTCTCACCATCTCCACAAAGCGTTCAAAGGAGCTGACCGTGTCCTTCGGGCCGGGTGAGGCCTCAGAGTGATACTGAATCGACAGTAGAGGGATCTCGCAGTGCCTCACCCCCTCCACAGTACCGTCGTTGTTATTGATGTGACTTATCTCTAGTCCTCCTTTTATACTGTCCGCATCTAACGCATATCCGTGATTCTGGGCGGTTATATAAATACGACCAGTGTGCAGATCGCGGACGGGGTGGTTGCCCCCTCTATGCCCGAATTTCAGTTTGAAAGTCTTGGCCCCCAGGGCACGTCCGATGAGCTGATGCCCCAGGCAGATACCCATGATCGGCTTCTTACCGATAAGATTGCGTACCGTTTCCTCAAGATAGGGAATCGCCGGGTCGCCCGGTCCAGGGGATAGCAAGATACCATCGGGCTTCATGGCGAGAATGTCTTCTGCCAAGGTGGTCGAGGGCACTACAGTGCAGGTACAGCCCAGCTTGCTCAGGTAGCGCATGATATTAAACTTAACCCCGCAGTCGACGACCACGATGTGATAGAGAGGCTCCTGCCCAGGCGATTCGCCCCACTTATAGATTTTATTGGTGGTTACCCGCTTCACAAAGTCGGTGTCGTCGTAGCGGGGTAGCTTCGAAAGTCTCTCCAGTACCTCATCGGGAGGCTTCTGTGTTATCATTCCCATCATCACACCCGCTGAGCGCAGGCGACGTGTAATGGCTCGGGTATCGACACCGGCGAGGCCGGGGATGCTGCTTGAGCGCATATATTCGTGCAGGGTGGAGACGCTCCGTGAGTGGCTAGGCATGTGGCACTCTTCCCGCACCACGAAGCCGCTCACCTGGATTCGATTTGACTGTGCATCCTCTGAATTGATGCCGTAGTTACCGATAAGGGGATATGTGGGAACGACTATCTGTCCAGCGTAGGAGGGGTCGGTGAGCATCTCTTGGTATCCGGTCATACTAGTATTGAATACAACCTCGCCATAGGCGGAAGCATCAGCACCGAAGGAGTATCCCTCAAATACTGACTCATCCTCTAGTACCAGTATGGCTTTTTTATTAACTGCATTCAGTGTAGAGCCCCTTTGTATTATTTACATTTCTTAAATTCCGCAGCGTTTCGGGGATTTCTCCCAAATAATGATGCCAATTACTACCTTGGGGTGGTGGTAGTATAAAATAAGGCCTCATCTCGATGAATAATAGTGCCACAGTCGGCTAGCCTATTTGGCATAGCATACAGGTGTACTGCCTATCGGTCGACATTGTCACTAAATACCGCGACGATACCACACAAATGCTTAAAGCTCCTCCCGGAAACGGTAGCCAATGTTTCTTACAGTCTCGATAAAGGTATGGGGGGCATCATCGAGCTTGCTCCTCAACCTCCTTATGTGCACGTCCACTGTTCGATCGCCGCCGAAGTAATCATATCCCCACACCTTATTGAGCAGGGCATCACGATTGAATACTTTGCCTCTGTTACTTGCGAGGAACCTCAATAGCTGGTACTCCTTGAATGTTAGAATGACCGGTCTGCCACCGACGCATACCTGACACCTTGCTATGTCTATCGTCAGGTCGTCGCACTTAATTAACTCCGTGTCGTCTCCATTTTTAGTTATCTGAAGGATCCTCTTCGTCCTTACTGCCACCTCATCTGCATCCCATGGCTCGACAACGAAATCATCTATGCTTATTGAAGGATCGAGATTGTGAAGTGCCTTATTTGAAAGGAGGGCAATTACAGGCAGATGCCATTCTTGCTTGATTTCCTGTAGTAGGCGCCATACTGCCGAATCAGTGGGTAGGTCATCTATAACTACAAGTACCAGATCTGGAGCTCGCTCAGTGATTTTTCCACTTTCTCTTTCGTGAACAACTGAACAGTACAGACCTTTTGCTGTGAGACCTGCACTAAGTCTGTTTATTTGCTCGGTTTCTTCACTCACCACGGCTATACTGAGCAAGACAAGTCACCTATTAGACTATTTAGCTATCTGCCAGAAGCACTTTATCAGCTTATTTCTAATGTGTTATATTAAGAACGTAATAATTTCAATCTCACTGCGATTCTGGTTACCACAGTAGACAGCGATTCCGGCTATCTCGTATAACTTCTATTACCGATCTATGGGATTGCCCAAATGTGCACTTACTGTTGATTTTCTTTGACCTACTATTTGGATATTACTCACCTAATACGCATAGAGCCTTCCGTAGGGCCTGAGCCATAGGGGGAAAAGCTTCACAAATGTATGTTTTAATATATCCCCGGCGTCAAAGCCAAAATGGAATGCAAACTCACCCACAAATTTCTGAAGAACCTGTAAATCCTCTTCTTCCAGATTGGCAATGCCTACTTCCTTACCTAATTGATAGTCTTCGACTGTGCCTCTCAAGTAGATAACGCCGCCATGCATCCCGGTGCCTATGAACTTGGCTTTGTGGTATTCCCCCTCCTTTAAATTCAGGCCGAGAAGGATTACGATTCCTCCTGCCATATACTCGCCAAAGAAGTCTTGGGCGGTCCCCCCGATGACCAGTACTGGCTTCTTCTCCCCGTACTCCTTCATGTGGATAGCAGCCCGGTATCCAACATCATCCCGTATATAAATCTTTCCTCCCCTGGCTGCCAGGCCGGTGATATCGCCGGCGTGGCCGTGAACGATAATCTCCCCGTCGTTCATCGTATTACCACAGCCATCCTGGGCGTTGCCGTGGATGACAATCCTCGGCCCGTTCATAAATGCACCTAAATCGTTGCCGGGGACACCAGCTATATCGATTTCAACAGGTCTATCCAAGTCCGTGCCAATGTACCTCTGACCATAGACATTACGAAGCTCAATCCTACGGGTGCCGTTCGAGACTTCATACCTCAGACGGGCATTGAGTTCGCGCTGGGAAAGATTATATGCATCGATCTCAACTGTATAGTCAGTCCTTTTAACTATCTCTGCCATTTCAGCTGCCTGCCATCCTTACTCCGAGTATTTCGAGTTCGGTGTCAGTAAGCCCAATGCCTCTTAGGTGCAGGCGGTTGCCCCTCAGGCTCTCGATGGCGTTTATGCCCATGCCACCTAGTATTTCCTTAAGCTCCAGGCTCCAGCCGCGGAGCAGGTTGGACAGCCGCCTTGCTCCTATGTCGGGGTTAATCCTCTTGGTCAGGGCAAGGTCGGTGGTGCATATACCCCAAGCGCATTTCCCGGTGTGGCACTGCTGGCAGAGGGTGCAACCCAGGGCAACGAGTGCAGCCGTCCCTATATAGATAGCATCTGCGCCAAGGGCAATCGCCTTGGCCACATCTCCGCTACTCCTGATCCCACCGGCGATCACGAGGGAGGCCTGGCTGCGGATACCCTCCTGCCTGAGCCGACTGTCCACTGAGGCGAGCGCCATCTCGATGGGGATTCCGACGTTATCGCGGATGATCTTGGGTGCCGCACCGGTCGAGCCGCGAAGACCATCGAGGACTATCATGTCGGCACCGGCTCGCACCATCCCGCTGGCAATAGCAGCCGAGTTATGGACTGCAGCTATCTTGACCGATATCGGCTTGGTGTAGTTTGTCGCCTCTTTCAGGGCGTAGACAAGCTGTGCTAGATCCTCGATGGAGTAAATATCGTGCTGTGGTGCCGGGGATAAGGCATCCGTTCCCTGTGGAATCATTCGGGTCATAGAAACCTCAGCGCTGACTTTCTCGCCGGGAAGGTGTCCGCCGATGCCGGGTTTTGCTCCCTGGCCTATCTTTATCTCTACTATTTTTGCCACATCCAGATAATCAGCGTGGACGCCAAACCGTCCCGATGCTACCTGAACTATAGTGTTATCCCCGTATTTATATAGCTTTGGATGGAGGCCGCCCTCCCCGGTGTTCCAGAGTGTGCCTGCCTCGGTGGCTGCCCGGGCCAGGGATTCGTGAACATTGATGCTCACCGCACCGTAGGACATGGCGGAAAACATTACCGGAACCTCGATCTTAACCTGAGGTGACAATTCCGTCTTCAGGCTCCCGTTTTTGGAGTCCATATCTACCCTGTCCGGCTTCCGGCCGATATAGGTGGTAAGCTCCATGGGCTCACGAAGCGGGTCTATCGATGGGTTGGTCACCTGGCTGGCATTGAGTACCAGGTGATCCCAGTAAACACGATAACCCTTGTCATTGCCCATACCGGTAAGCAGTACACCCCCGGTCTCCGCCTGCTTTATAATGTCCTCTATGAATTCAGGGTGCCAGTTGTAGTTTTCCCTGTAGTCCAGGGGGTTTCTCCTGATGGTCAAAGCATTGGTTGGACAGAAGACCACGCAGCGATGGCAGCCAACGCAGTTCTCCTCGCGACTTCTCACCTCGTCGTCCTGGGCATCATAGTAGTATGTATCAAAGCTGCACTGGTTGACACATACCTGACACTGGATGCACCGCTCGGGGTCTCGTTCAACCATAAACTTTGGTGGCAAATAGGTTTTCATTGTACTCACTATCTTCTGACAGGAATCCCTCTTTCAGACAGGTAGCCCTTCGCCTGGCGAATTGAATAAATCTGGTAGTGAAAAATACTGGCGGCAAGTACAGCATCCGCTTTTCCTATAACAAACACATCATAGAGATGATCCAAATTCCCAGCGCCGCCACTGGCAATGACTGGCACCTTCACTCCCTCACTAATGACACGGGTTAATTCAAGGTCGTATCCACTCTGCCGTCCGTCAGCGTCCCAGCTGGTAAGGAGCAGTTCGCCGGCGCCGAGGTCGACAACCTGCTTTACCCACTGTACGGCGTCGATCCCGGTTGGATTCCGTCCACCGTGAGTCAGCACCTCCCATTGGGGCATACCATTGCCCCGTATGCGCCTGGCGTCAATGGCTACAACGATACATTGAGAGCCGAACTTTTTTGCCCCCTCGCGAATAAGATTGGGGTTAAGAACTGCAGCAGTATTGATGGCTATCTTGTCTGCACCAGCCTCCAGTATGCGTCGCATGTCGATAATACTACGTAGCCCGCCGCCAACGGTAAGCGGAATAAAAACCTGCTCCGATACGCGTTCAACTACGTCCACCATGGTATCGCGGCCCTCGGGTGTAGCACCGATGTCGAGGAAGACCAGCTCGTCAGCGCCCTCTTTGTAGTAGAATGCCGCCATCTCTACGGGGTCGCCAGCGTCGCGGAGGTCGGTGAAGCTGGTGCCTTTCACCACCCGCCCCTGAGTCACGTCAAGGCAGGGGATTATCCTCTTATTTAACACGGATATCTCCTCCTCGGGAAACAGTCACATCTTGAGGAACGAGAGGTTGCTCCAGACTTCCTATTATGGGTTCGCCACCCATCGGGATCCATGCCCGGTCCAGGTCGGGGCGTATTAGACGAATAGCTGACTCCTCGGATGAGAGATAGAGCGTCGATCCCTTTATCCCCACGGTTAGGGGTCGTAGCCTTATCCTGTCGGTGAGTCCGATCATTTCACCATGATGAGCGATGATGACCGTGAAAGGGCCATTTAGGAGCAGGCTACCATATACCTGGCGTAGGGTTCGGAGTAGCTTTTGCTCATTCGTTGGACTACGCTCTATATCACTCCAGAAGGGGGGCGCAAGTATCTTGGCCACTATCTCTATGGGAAGGCTGTGCCTTCGTACCAAGAGGTCGATAGCGTAGGCCACTACCTCGGTGTCGGTCTGCATGGTGCAGTGATAACCGAATTGCTCCAGATAACGCCGGTTTATTCCATACGAGGATATTTCGCCATTGTGGATCACCGTCCAGTCCAAGATGTTGAACGGATGTGCCCCACCCCACCAACCAGGGGTATTGGTAGGGAATCTGCCGTGGGCTGTCCACAAATAACCCTGATACTGCTCCAAGCAGAAATACTCAGCTATCTCTTCAGGGTAGCCTACACCCTTGAACACTGCCATGTCTTTTCCGCTGGAGAAGACAAAGGCGTCCTTAAACCCGGTATTGATCTCCATGACCCTATCTACTACATAATCATCCGGTGATTGCTCACCACATGCTCGCGGGTCAACTTCAATAAAATAGCGCCGTACAAGCGGTGGGTTTATGATAGCGGGTGTCGGCCGTGTAGGCACCTCATCGTCGTGAATCAGATGAAATCTATGCTTGAGGAAAGCCTCCACCTCTACTTGTCCTTCTTGGCTTAGATACATTATGTGTAAGGCGTAGTAGTTGGCGTATTCCGGATAGAGTCCATAGACGGCGAAGCCGCCACCCAGCCCATTACCGCGAACATGCATGTTCGCAATGGCTTTTATCACGCCCTCACCGGAGAACCGGCTTCCCAGAGTATCCATCATTCCAAAGATGGAACAGGCTTCTATCACCTTTCCTTCGGAATAAGGATTGTTTATCTTGCCAAGGCCTATCATTACGTAGCGCCCCAAAAGCATTTATTCACCGGCGAAATCCTCCACCCGTTCCTCAGGTAGGGCTGGCTGGAGAACCAACCCTAGAGGCGGCGTCTCCAGTCTTTCATGCCACAACTCCCTGGGCAAAGATACCAGGCCGAAATCGTCAGTTAGTAGAGCCTGCTTGAAGTCATGCACATTAACCCCGTCTCTCATCAGGCTGAAGACGATGCCCGATTTTTCAATGTCCTTCACAAAGACCATTCCTACCAATAGGTCATCCTTCAATACTAATTTCTGATATACGCCGTCATTTTGTTTGCTGAGCACCTCATAGCCATACTCATCGGGTGGGATGGTTATGCCTGCTGCTGCGATGTCAAGCCCGAAGTAGTTGAGCGCGTTCATAGCTGTGCCACCGGGGTATTCGGCATTGGTACCGGCCATGTTGTAGCCGGCAATCCGGCCCCCGAGGTAGGCAATGGGCCAAATGGGAGTGAGCCTATTCTCGCCATAGACGAAATCATAGGCCTCGGCCGCATCCCCACAGGCATAAATATCGGGATGATTAGTGCCCATATTACGGTTCACCGCAATACCGCGATTTACCTTGATATCAGTGCCCTTTAATAGCTCGGTGCGTGGCAATACTCCTATAGCCACTACTACCAGGCTGCAGGGTATCTCCACCCCATTCGACAGTATCACCGCGGTTACCGACTCTTCACCTATAATTTCAGCTACTGTACAACCGGTGATAACCCTAACCCCAGCCTTCTCGAGGGCTTCCTCAGCCATTAGAGATGCCTGTTCATCGAGGATGGTATTCAGGATTCTTTCCTTCATTTCCACCACCGTGACCTCCACCCCTCGTTGTGTTAGCGCTTCGGTAACAGCTGTCCCGATGAGCCCACCACCGATGACTACGGCTGTGGTGGCTCTATCCAGGAACTCGTCGATCGCCTTGGCGTCGTCGAGAGTGATGAAGTTGAACACGCCTTTTTTCCCCAGCCCACCAATCCTCGAGACTATTGGCACGCCGCCACTAGCTATTAGAAGCTTATCCCAGGTGATATGCTCGCTGGTGTCGAGCTCGGCAGTATGCTCGCCAGGCGCCAGGCTATTTACTCTCCTGCCGAGTAGCAGGTTAATATTATTCTGTTCGTAGAAATCGGTGGGGCGAAACAGCATACCTTCAAGGCTGCGCTCCCTGGTTATATATTTAGAGATAAGGGGGCGAGAGTAGCTCGGATAGGGCTCGTCAGAGACTATGGTAATAGAGCCAGCTTTATCTACCTCGCGTATCGCTTCAGCAGCTCCGATACCCCCAGCCGAATTACCGATAATCAGGTATTTTGCTCTATTATCTTTGTTCTTACCCACTTAATCCTGCCTTCTATTTTAGTGCCATCTTCAAGAAGTTGTTATACATCCTCAAGCCATCATCCCCGCTCTTCTCAGGGTGAAACTGGGTCGCTACCAGGTTGTCTTTAATCAGTACACTGCACCAGGTAATCCCGTATTCACTGGTTCCGGCTACGAGCTCGGTATTATCGGGGTCGGGATAATAACTGTGGACGAAATAAAAATTAGCCTCATCCGGTATGCCATCGAAAAGGGGATGTATGACTTTTTGTGTGACCTGGTTCCAGCCCATATGGGGTATCTTTTGCCCTTGGGGCAACCTTCGTACTGATCCGGGGATGATATCCAAGCAAGCATACCCAGCATCTTCCTCGGTAAACGTGAGCAGGACTTGCATACCGATGCAGATAGCGAAAAAGGGCTTGCCCTGATGTATTGACAGACGAATTGCATCGTCCAGGCCGGATTCTATCAGACGGCTCATGACGCCGGCAGCGGCGCCAACACCTGGAAAAACAACCGCGTCTGCAGCAAGCAGATCTTTTGGGTTACTAGTCACATTCGGCTGATAGCCCAGTGAAACAAAAGCATTATTAACGCTTCGCAGATTGCCGGCCCCGTAGTCGATTATAGCTATCACCTGTCAGCTCCATCCATGCTCAATACCAGTGCTTCGTTGGGGCAATTGGCCGCACAAACTGGCACCTCATGGTCAGGGCAAAAATCGCACTTAACGATAGTGTGGCTGCTTACATCTCTTGCCAGGGCTCCATAGGGACAGGCTATTATGCATGTCCAGCACCCGATGCACTTCTCGGGATCAACGGTGACTATCCCGGTTATGGGATCTTTATGCATAGCACCGGTGAGGCAGGAATATACACACCAGGGCTCAGTGCAGTTGCGGCATTGAATCGCGAAGCAAACCTCGCCCATTCTTTCTACGCGGATGCGAGGTAGGGGTTGAGGAGTCTCTTTTTTAAAAGCCTTGATTATATCTTTAGACTGAGAATGTTCCGTTTGGCAGTAAACGCGACAGAGGCCACAGCCAATACAGACTTCCTCTCTAACGTAGATGATCATTAATCCCCCAATATATATCAATGCGGAATACGGCAACCGCTTGCCGTATATCATATATTAGCAAATATTTTATATATTATCAAGAGCTATTTTAACATAATTATCCATTTGTATATAGTTAGTATGATGTCGTGCCGCGCAAATGAGACTTAAAAAGGGGCATTATACTACTAAACGGGTAGAGGTTTATTTTCGCATCCTTATATCTCTGGAAAATGATGATGTTAAGTTGGATAAGGAGGCATTGATGTGATTGCCGAGATACTGGCGCACTTGATACTTGATATTTGTATGGACAGTGAGCCTAGGATTCAATAGAATGTAATAGTGTGCTCAGCATAATAATCTGAAGGCAGGCTCCTACGCGATCGCAAACTGTATATCATATTCGGTGTCACCCTGCTTGCGGTTATGGGGGTGTCAAGCATCGCCCCCGCTTTTAATAGAAAAGGCATAACCTAGAGCCCAGGGTATGCCTTGTATTGCTAGTTGTGAGGTTTCTAAAGACCCATCTCTCGGGAGATGATAAGCCGCTGGATCTGGGAGGTACCTCCGCCGATGGTGAACAGTTTCGCCATCCGCCAGTGGCGCTCTATGTCGGACTCGGGTAGGAAGGCATAACCCCCGAAGGTCTGCATGGCGGCGGTGGCAATAGCATAAAAGACCTCGCCGGCAAGCAGTTTCGCCATGGATACCTCTTTGCGGCAGGGAATCTTCTGGGTTATCATCCACGCGGAGCGGTAGACCAGCAGGCGTACGGCATCAAGCTGTGCCTGCAGGTCGGCCAGCATGTGGCTGATGCCCTGTTGCTTACCGATCGGCTTTCCGAACTGTACCCGCGTCTTGGCATATTCCACGGCATCATCCAGGCAGGATTGCGCTTCACCCACGTTGGGCGCTGACCCGGCCAGCCTCTCGAGCTCGAGGTGTCCGATGAGGACCTTCCACCCACCGTTGAGTTCTCCGATGAGGTTCTCCTTGGGGATCCTGGCGTCGCCGCAGAAGACAGAACAGGTACCTATCGCCCGCCTAACGATAAGCGGCAACCGTTTGACCTCGATACCCGGGGCGTCGTTGGGGACCAGTATAACGCTGATGCCATCACGGGCGGGCTTGGCATCTTTATCGGTTCTAACCGCCATCATGATGATGTTGCCAGGGAGTTGAGCTGCGGTGGAGAACTGTTTCTGTCCGTTCAGCAGGAAGTGATCCCCCTTGTCCTCGGCCATGCAGGCAACGGCAGAAGCGTCGGAACCTGCCTCAGGCTCGGTTATGGCTATCGAAAAACGTTGTTCCCCTTTGATGAACGGGGGCAAATAGCGGTCCTTCTGTTCCTGGGTGCCATGCTCCACGATATTCATCGCGCAGAACATGGGCACGCTGAATACGGATGCCATCTCGTAGCTATATTTAGCAAGGCACTCCATGAATATGGCGTACATGATTGCATCGCTGCCCATCCCGCCGTATTCCTCCGGGATCAGCAGGCCCAGAAAACCCTGCTTAACACCTGCGTCCCACAGTTCCTGCGGAAAGCGTTTCTCTAGGTCACAATCACGGGTGTATTCCCGACCAGCCTCCTTCTCGGTAAAGTCCTGCAGCATGTTGCGCCACATTTCCTGTTCCTGGGTAAAACTAAAATCCATTTATACTCCTTTTTTGCCCTCTTCCGAACTACTCATCGGCTGAGGTGTATGGGTTACTGACGAGTTTTTAATGAAGAACGCCCATTTTACATAACATTCCTATATTGTCCTTTTCCGGAAATTTCGAGGTGTTCGAAAAGGGGGGGCAGCGATATTTACCTGCCCTTCCAGACAGGTTTTCTCTTCTCGGCGAATGCTTTAGGGCCTTCTACAGCGTCCTCGCTGGCATAGACCTTCTCATAGATGAGCTTAGCCGCATCCAACCCCGCCTGCCGACCAACGTCCATAGCCTTGTAGAGGGCCTCTTTTGCCGCCCTCACCGAGAGCGGGGCGTTTTCGGCCAGGATAGTGGCAAGCTCCCTCGCGGTAGGTATAAGCTGGTCCAGGGGTACCACCCTGTTGATCCAGCCGACGTCGTAGAGCCGCTGCGCCGGTACCAGGTCGCCCATAAGGAGCACCTCAAATGCCACCGGCAGCGGCATCTGCCATAACACGGGGACTGCCCAGGGTGTTCCTCTTCCCACCTTTACCTCGCCAACGCCAAAACGGGCATGGTCGGCGGCAACCCTCAGATCGCACATCATGGTGAACTGGAAGCCGGCGGCGGTGGCCACCCCGTTAATGGCGCCAACAATCGGCTTGGTCACGTTGTGCCCGTAGGGGGTTCCCACGGCGCCGGTCAGCACCCCAGGCTTAAGCCTAACGACGTCAAAGGAGGGATCCTTGGCAACGCGCTCTGCCTGGTCCTTGAGATCCATCCCGACGCAGAAGGAGCGGTCTCCGGCTGCGGTCCAGATGGCGACGAAGGCATCATCGTCCTCGTTGAACCGTTCCCACGCTTCGTCCAGGCGATCGTATAGGTCAAGGGTGAGGGCATTCATCCGCTCCGGACGGTTGATAGTTATAGTTACTATATGATCCTTCTTCTCATAGAGAAGGACATCCGGTCCTTCAAGTGGCATAAATCCCCTCCTTTCCTCGGGGTATGGCGGCGCTAGAGTTCGCTCTCGTCTACCTCTATCACCATCTTAACCAGGGCATTGCCCATGGCCTTGCCAGTCTGGTCGATACGCAGGGTCTTGGTGGCCCCCCCACCCAGCGCCTTGTACAACATGATCTCAAGCGATTGAAGATTGTCCATCGGGTAGATGATCACGTCTCCCTTAACCCAACCCTTGAAGTGTGCCTTAATCCGCTCGGGGGTAACTTCCTTCTTTATAATCTTGTAGGCTTTTTCATCCTTGGCCATCAGGCCGATATTAGAGATATCACCCTTGTCCCCGGAGCGATAATAGCATATATCGATAAGCTTAACCTTCTTCTTAGCCATTACTTAGCCTCCTTTATCTCCATCTCCAGAGGGACAGACTCTCTGGGTATCAGGGTGGGCCACAGGGCGAAAACCGGTCTGATGGCGGGGGGGTTGGTGAAACCAGCACCCACACCAAGCGATGCCCAGCAGAGGTGGCCGCACTCGGTGCGGCATGCCCGTGCTTCCTCCTTGGTATCGCACTTGAAGGCTACTCTGATCCCTAGCTCGGGAGGATCATAGTCCGGTGGGGGCGAGCCTACGGTTGGGCCGCAGAGAGAATCCCAACCGATGAGAGACCACAGCATCTCCCTGGGCTTAAGGCCCAGGTGATCCAGCCTTCTCTTGACGAACTCATGTGCCTTTTCCGCCTGCTTGAACGTCTTAGGGCCGCAGACTATCGTGATCTCCTCGGCAATAAAGCCGTCGTTATAAGCGAGGCAGAGCTTAAGGTTCTCCGGCCGTGGTTTCCCGCGCGGCTTATCGCCCCACCTGGTTACCTTCACCTCGTCTTTGCCCACCTGCTCCAGCTTTATCTGGGTGAGGTCGCAGATGCCGTCAGGCATAATGTAGTTCTCGGGGTCGTGGACCTCATATACCAGGTGTTCCTTCAGCGTCTGCACCCTGATGGCACCGCCTGATGTTTTGGTCTTGCTTACTATACAATCGCCGTTCTCATACATCTCGGCGATGGGGAAGCCAGGATTGCCTTTAGGATAATCGATCTCCTCCCACAGGTTGGAGCAGGTGCCTGCGCTCCAGCTGCTACATTCTAGCAAATGACCAACGCATACACCAGAGCCTATCTGATCCCAGTACTCATCGGTGAATTTCCAGCCCAGGGGGTACATGAAATTGCCGATGTAGAGGGAGTTGTCGGACAGCCGTCCGCCGATTACAAGGTCAGCGCCCTGTTCATAAGCCTGGATGATCTCATCGGCGCCGGTGTATGCATAGGCGGCGAGCAGCCTATCGCGCACACTATCGATGTCCTCCTCTCCGGTGTCGGCGTTCTTGAATTTCCACCCCTGTTTTAGCAGTTCGTCTATCCGGCTCAGGGGTATGGTGTCGCCGGTGATCACCCCGATCTTAATACCACCTAGATTCAAATCCTGAGCCATCTTTAGAACCTGGTTGGCGCACTCCGGAGGATTAGCCCCTCCTCCGTTGTTACACATCTTGAAGTGCTTATCCTTCTCCTTCCAGATAGGCAGTAGCCCCTTCATCAGGGGGATGACCTCGGGGATATAGCCCCGCGTCTGGTCTTTGGCATACTGGTTCTGCAGGATAGCCATGGTGAGCTCGGCCAGGTGGTCGAAGGAGATATAATCGATATCCCCATTCTGGGCCACGTCCAGCGCGCCATCCTTAAAGTCTGGCCACCCCGATGAACCGGCTCCGACTCTAACCTTTTTCATGATTCACCTCCCGTTAGTTTTACCTGATTGCCTATGGTCTACCTATTATAGCGATTCCGGGAACGAAACGCCCAGGGTGACCGCCCTGATTATGAGCTAAACCTAACTCGAAATTGGCTATCTGTCGTGAGGGCTCTTTTACTCTGCCCTGTAGTTGTCTAACACACTCTTCGATCTCTCGCGCGCCGCTGGCGCCGATGGGGTGTCCGAAGGACTTGAGGCCGCCGCTGACGTTCACCGGCATCTCGCCGTCGTGGTAGTAGGCACGCTTCTCGGTGAACTCCTCCCTGTACTTGCCCGGCTCGCAAAGGAACATGGATTCAGTGGCGATGAGCTCGGCGATGGAGAAGCAGTCATGAAGCTCCACCAGGCTCAATTCCTTGCGCGGGTCCTTTATACCGGCCTCCTCGTAGGCCGCCTTGGCTCCTTCCTGGGTCTCTTTCCAGTAGGTGAAGTCATAGCGCTCATCCTCTTTGAGAAAGCCCGGGCCGGTGGCTATGGAGAATGCCTTGATGTTTACGTAATCATCTCGATAGGCCTTGGCCTCCGAGGATGGCACCAGCACTGCGGCCGATGCGCCGTCGGTGACGCCGCAGCAGTCGTACAGGCCCAGAGGCCAGCAGATCATCGGCGCGTTTACCGCTTCCTCCACAGTAATCTCTCGCTTGAGGTGTGCCTTTGGGTTTCGTGCGCCGTAGTAGTGGCTTTTAACCGAGATCTCCGCAAGCATCCGCTTCCCCTCTTCCGCGGAAAAGCCGTACTTAGCGAAGTATGCGGTGGCCGCTAGGGCATACCTTCCCGGAGGTGTGCCAAGGGCACCGTAAATCGGCTCCCACTTGCCGGGATACGCTTCGCCCAGGCCGCCGTATCCGGTGTCCTTCAGCTTCTCTACACCGATGGCCAGCACCAGGTCGTAGCACCTGGAGGCTATGCCCAGCGCGGCACCCCTTACTGCCTCCTGCCCGCCGCAGCACAGGTTATCTACGCGGGTGAACGGGATATACTGTGTCTGCAGCGCCGCGCTTGCGATGTGTGCGCCCGGCGGTCCCATGGGAACCTGCTGCGAGCCGCGCCCGGTTCCTACCCAACCGGCCTGGATATCTTTGATTTCTACGCCGGCATCTTCAAGCGCCTCGTCCACGGCCTCTTTAATAAGGTCCTCAACGTCGGCATCCCAGCGCTCGGCGAACTTGGTGCAGCCCGTACCTATGATTGAAACCTTATCCTTTATGCTCTCTCTCATTAGCGCTCTCCTTCTTTTCGAACTTCACGCGATGCCTTCCGGTTATGAGAGTTCGGCTCTGCATCCTCTGCTGCGGCGGTGTATGATATCACTCTATACCTCTCTCACCGGCCGGCACTTCCAGAAGTAGTTGTGTATGCCCAGAGCGTCGTGGATTTTGCGGAAGGTCACTTCCATCTCCATGCCAATATTAATGTTATCCGGGTCGCGATCCGTCATCTGGCTGAAGAACCGGCCTCCGCCGTCAAAGGTGACTACAGCCAGTACATTAGGGGGATCGATAGCACGCGATCTAACGTCCATGCTGTATGTAACAAGCTTGCCTTTTGCATCGGCCATCGGCACCTGTTCGAAGAACTTCTCGTCGGCCTGACAGTAGATGCAGAAGTTAGGATGCGGAAGCATGATATGGCCGCACTTGGTGCACTTCACGCCGTAGAAGCGGAAGTAGAAGTTGCGGTAGCGCCATACCTCGGCCAGGGCCATCCTGCGCTCCATGAACAGGTCGTGCTCCCACTCCATGAGGTCACGGAAGTGCATGTATTTGCCGTACGTAGGTAATGCGACCTTGGATTTTAGATAGCCTTTGATACCCCTGCGGTCGGCCATCTTGTTGATTTTATCGGTTACTTTGAATACGAAGGCATCGGCACCGTCGCCCCATGTAGCAGCCAGGATTTTATCCCCGGCCTTGGCGTTCTGCAGCGCCGCGACAAGCGCCATCGGCACCAGCGCGCAGCCTGTGTGGCCTATGTTATCGAACATGAGGTCCTGCACCTGCGCCTTGGGGTCGAACTTGAACCTCTTTACAATATCCCCCTGCATGCGTTTATCGGGGGAATAAATCACTGCCTTAGCGATGTCCGCGACTGTTACCTTTGCTTTATCGATCGCATCCTCCATCGCCTTGGTCATATAAGGAAGGTAACCTACCTCACGGCAGAAACGCTCCTCCCACCAGCGGATTATCTTATCGTTCTCCAGACGCCAGTAATCCACGAACGGCAGGGTGATGAAGCTACTGCTCTCGATTTCGACAACTACATCGTCGTTGCCGATAAGGAACGCTGCGGCGCCATCGCCGAAGAGTGATTCGTAGTCGGTGTCCGGGGGCGCGAGCCTGGTATCGGCGGCGACCACGAGGGCCGTCCTTGCCGATCCGGATTTGACGGCATCTATAGCCATCGTAAGCGCGACTGTCGCCGACCTCATGGAATCGGTTACATCGACAGTGCGGATTTCCTCCCGCAGGTCGCAGGCAGCAGCCATTATGCTGGCTGACTGCTTCTCTTTGTAGGGCGCCGTTGTAGTGGCAAAATAAAGGGCGTCGACTTTGCTCTTGTCGAAGCCCTTTAGGCAATCCCTTGCGGCTTCCACGCCTAACGTTAAACTGTCTTCATCGGCGTTGGCTACCGCTTTCTCTCCCTTTCCCTTGCCTCCCCAGACCTGAGCCAGGATCTCCCGGCTCAATCTGTAAAGCGGTATATAAGCACCGTAAGACGTTATTCCTGCCATCCATTTCCTCCTTTTTAGCCTTCCTATCTTAGCATACTTTGTGAAAAAAAGCATTATTGCGGGACTGCGCTTCGGTAATACGCCACGGCTTTCTTTAGAGCGTTTGCTCCCCTCTCGAAGCTGGGGAAGCTGGGGATGCCCCTCGCCACCAGTTTCTTTCTCGCCTCAATGGTCTCGCTCTCTGCGTAAGCGGAGATAAGTATGGCGAGCAGGGGTTTAGCCGACCTTTCTTTATAATGGGATAGGGCATCGATTAGATCGTCGAAGAATCCGGGGATTAGCCAGGAGATACGTGTCAGAAAAACTACCGGGAGATCCAGAACTACCGCGTCGATCCTCTCATCTTCGCTTAGGATATCGAGACATTTGATGATGCGCTCCAGGTGAGGGAGATTGGAGCTTATATCGAGTGGATTTCGATAGCTTGATCCGATGGTATTGAAGAAGGAGGCAAACTTACGGTAGGACTCCTCACTTAATAGAGGGATATCAAACCCCGCCCTGGCGAAGGCATCAGTAATCGCCACGGACTGACCACCGGTCATGGCCACCAGTCCTACCCTGTTCCCGCTAGTTGGCTTGGCGTAAAGCAATGCCTTTATGGTATCGATCATTTCATCGAGGTTGTCTACCTTGATAGCCCCGCATTGCCTTATCAGGGTATCCCAGAGGAGAGGTTGCCCGGCTAAAGAGGCAGTATGTGAAGCCGTGGCTCTGGTTCCCTCCTTGGTCTCCCCCCCCTTCCAGATGAGCACCGGCTTACGACGGGCTACATCCATCAGCGAGGAAAAGAGTCGCCTCCCGTCCTTCACCCCCTCGATATAAATACCTATTATATTGGTATCCTCATCCTCACCCAGATACTCCAGATAGTCTGTGGCATCCAGAACCGCGGCGTTTCCATAGCTCACTGACTTGGAGATGATGATCCCGTTGACCTCTCCAACCAGGGTGAAGAAGGTGGCATGGGTGCCGCTCTGGGAGATAAAGCCCACATTGCCGCCATAGCCGGAGTATTGATCTATGCTATGCCTGAGCCCGATCTTTGGGTTGAAGATACCCACGCAGTTAGGCCCGATGAGGTTTAGGTTTGCATCACAGGCCATCTCGGTAATGGTTTTTTGGAGCCTGATCCCCTCCTCGGTATTCGACTCGGCGAATCCCGAGGTAAAGAGCATAGCCCCGCCAACCTTCTTCTGGATACATTGCTTAACGATCTGGGGGGCTATGGCGCGGGGCACAGCAACGATTACGTAGTCCACTTCGTCGGGGATGTCCAGCAGTCTGGGGTAGTTTTTCACCCCCAGCGCTTCGATGCCCGGAAACTCCTGCTCGTCGATCTGAACCGAGTAAACCCTTCCCTGAAAGGTGGCTAGGCTCCTCAGCCACATGTAGCCCATCTCTGCCTTATCGCCCACCACCGCCACAGAACGGGGATTAAATGCACGGTCAAGCTGCCCAACAATATCCTTCAAAAGGTCCACTCAAGGATCAAGAATCACCCGAGCATCGATAGCCAGGGCACCGTCGCTGTAGGCAAAGATAGGGTTGATATCCAGCTCCGCTATCTCCGGCCTGCTATCCACAAACTCGGAGACCTTGAGCAGCAGCTCCTCCAGTACGGCGATATTGGCTGGCTCCTGCCCCCGATAGCCCTCAAGGATGGGGTAACCCTTTATCTCCCTGATCATCTCCCTGGCATCCCTCTTGGTTAACGGGACGATTCTGAAAGAAACATCCTTGAGCACCTCCACCAGGATACCGCCCAGCCCGAACATGAGCACCGGTCCGAACTGAGGGTCCTTGCTCATGCCAATGATGACCTCTGTAGCCGGTCTTGCCATGGGCTGCACCGAGACGCCCTGGATTTTCGCTGCAGGCTCTTGCTTTTTTATCATGGAGATAATCCCGTCATAGGCGTTACCAACATCGTCCTCATTATTCAGGCCCAGTTTGACCCCGCCGACGTCTGTTTTATGCAGGATATCGGGGGAGACTATTTTTAGAGCGACGGGGAAGCCGAGTTCCTTGGAGTGGGAGACCGCCTCCTCCTTAGTTCGGGCGAGCTTTATCTCAGTGGTATTTATACCGACCTCTTTCAGGATTTGCTTCGATTCCAGCTCGGTAAGGGATGTCCTCGCCTCTTTTCTAGCTGCTGCGATTATTTCATCAATGACCATTAAATGGTCCTCCTTTTTCGTGCTACATGGTAGGCTCTATTACCTGTAAGCCGGAATCTCTAGACCCTAGTTAAGGGTCCCTCAAGGTGTCGAAACGTTTAAAAAGGAAACGGCCCCGATGGGATTCGAACCCACGATCTCCGCCTTGACAGGGCGGTGTGTTAGGCCGCTACACTACGGGGCCAATACAAGGGGTGTCCAATCGGGGATTTTAGCAGTAATTAGCTTGTCTTGTCAAGACATCCTTCTTCTGGTAAGCTTTTTATACGGAGGTAGAGAGATGGGCAAGCGAGATTACCGGCATCGTGAGAGTAAGAAGACCAAAAAGGATGCTAAGATAACGCCTGTTACTACTATAATTCAACCCCCGGCGACGGTTGAGGTGATCAAGAAGGGGAAGAAGGAGAAGGAGAAAGAATAGGAATAATGGCTGTCTACCAGGAGCTTTATCGCAGCGGGGAGCTTGGGGGGAGGGTGGAGCGTGCTCGCGATATCCTGAAAAACTGTCATCTCTGCCCCCGCCGTTGCCGAGCCGATCGCCTAAGCGGAGAGAGGGGAATGTGCCGCATCGCATCGGAGGTGGTGGTCTCAAGTTATGGGCCTCACTTTGGCGAAGAAGCGCCGCTGGTGGGCATAAGTGGCTCAGGTACGATATTCTTTAGCTACTGCAACCTTAGATGCATGTTCTGCCAGAACTACTCCATAAGCCAGTTGGGTCAGGGAAGGGTAGCTACCAAGAGGGAGATAGCAAAGATGATGCTCGCACTTGAGGAGCGGGGCTGCCACAACATAAACCTGGTTACCCCCACCCATGTAGTCCCGCAGATATTGGAGGCGCTCGAGATCGCGGTGGGACTGGGGCTCTCCATCCCACTGGTATATAACTGCGGCGGTTACGAGTCGGTGGAAACCCTGGAGCTGCTCGATGGCATTGTCGATATATACATGCCAGATATGAAGTATTCAAATGAGAGGAACGCCCGCCGGTTTTCAGGGGTTAAGGACTACCCTGAGGCGAACCGTGCCGCCGTTAAGGAGATGCATCGCCAGGTTGGTGACCTCCAGATAGATGAGCGAGGAGTAGCTAGGCGGGGTCTACTCATTCGTCACCTGGTTTTACCCAGCGGGGTCGCCGGAACCGAGGGGGTGGTCAGCTTCATCGCCGAGGAAATCTCAAGAAATACATATCTGAATGTAATGGCACAGTACTACCCTGCTCATCGTGCCTTTAAACTTCCTGCCCTTTCCAGCCCTCTGCGAAATGAAGAGTTTTTAGAGGCGGTAGACATCGCCCGCGGGCATGGGCTGGAGAGGCTGGATGGGGCTCGATCCATGGCAAGGCAGGTATAGTGAACGCGTGTTCTATAAAGGTTGTGTTTATGGTATCAGATGGCGACTGATGGATTTCGGTCGTGCGGCAAAGCCGTAGGAGACGGTGTTCCGGTAAAGGGGGCCCGTGGCGATGTGCCCGGCGCAAGGGCTACCAGCGGGATGGTGACACAAGAGGGCTGGTTCTGATATAGCCTCACGCCAACTATAGAAAATGTCTCAAGAAGCAACTCTTCACGCCGTAATATATGGTATGGTTCAGGGGGTGAACTTTCGTATCTTTGTGCTGCGCCACGCCCGAGCGATGGGGCTGACCGGCTATGTGAGAAACCTCTCCAAGGAGCGGGTGGTGGAGGTGGTGGCTGAGGGAGAGCGGGAGAAACTAGAGCAACTATTAAGGCAGCTTGAGGTGGGGCCGCGCCTGGCGAAGGTAAAGCGGGTGGAGGTTAACTGGTCGGAGTACAGCGGAGGGTACAGCCAATTCCGCATAGGATCCTAAGTGACCTGCTTTCGAACCGCGACCTCCAGGCTTTTAACATCAGGTATACCCTTTAGTGTAGATACCATGCCCAACAGGGCATTGGCGATGATTTGCTTGGCGAAGTGGTTTAGAGTTACCGGTGAGCCGTTTATAAAGAGCACCGTCTCATCTCCCCTTTTACCGATGATACGCTCTTTTATAAAGTCGGCGATCCCCGATATATCCTCAGGCGAGAACTGGGGGCGGTCGATTTCGAGTGTCTCGTCGGTTACGATGGCCTTTAATTCCTCGGGGGAACAGCGGAGACCTTTTTTCAGAGCGCTGCGATGTACCTCGATCTTGGGTACGTGTGCCTCATGAAATCCCTCGACGAGCACAAGGTCGAAATCCTCTCCCAGCAGGCGTAATACCCCCTCTATAGAGTCATTGTTTTTCTGGGGCTTGATCAGGGCCATCCTATGCGGTGCGCTGATGGCCACTGCGTCACTTCCTGCCTCGGCGTAGCGCCAGGTGTCCTTCCCCGGGCTATCCATCTCGAAGTCCTTG
>DATKYK010000039.1 GCA_035528575.1 Dehalococcoidia bacterium
ACTACCCTGCCAGTTGTTATATCCTATGCCTGTTCCTACAAGTTTCTTGTACACCGTCTCGCCGGTTCTGAAGTCGATGCCAGTGAGATACCACTTCGATATGCAGCAGCCCACTACCCTGTCGTAGATATAGACTAAGCCATTGCCCAGGGATAGCCTGAATCCGCCGACGCTCTTCTCCTTGGTCGACCATATCTCCTTGCAGGTATAGCTGCCGTCCTTGTTCCTGATGGCATCCACGCGGGTTAGTCCCGGCTCGACGGGACGTGAGAAGGGGAAGGTATGAGGACCCCAGTTATTCTCCACGATGGCCGAGAAAACGCCGGTGCCTTTTCCGTTGGCATCAGCGTGCTCCAACCCGATGGCTGTCAGGTCTGTGGCGCTCTTACCTTCCGCAAATAGCGGCACGCTGCCCACGATAGCACCATCGGAACGCTTGATAAATAGCAGATTTATACGCGGCTCCGCGTTGTCTGTAATAATAATCATCCCGTCTTTTGGAGTCCCCGCCAGCGTTACCGATGTTCCTGAGCCGACGCTGATGAGTCCAGCCTTTCGCTCAACAGCTTTGGAGTACCCCGTGCGCCAGTCTACCTTGATATCTCCCTCTTTATCGCAACTGAAGCGATACATAGCCTGGTCGGAGATAATGAAAACGCCCTCCTCGCCGACGGCGAAGGAGTTTTCTACCAGTTCCCCCTGCAGCCGCATCGTTTTCACTGCACCCGAGTCCATCTTCACCGTGCCTATCACTCCCTGCACCGAGGCAAACCAGTAGAAATCCCTGTTCCAATCGGGAAACATGAACGCCGGGCTGTCATCCGTTTTAGGTACCATATACTGGGCAAGGTCATATTCGTGCACCATCTCGAACTTCTTGCTCTTCACCATGTCGGGAATTTGCACCACCTTAACGGTGTTTTTAGTGGTGGGCACCACGGCGCGGTCTAAGTTGTCGAGGTAAAAATACATACCTGCGCCGAGATACTCCCAGGGTCTCACGCCTCTAAAGAAAAAACTCCAATGCCTGGGGGGCAGGTCATATAATGCCAGTATCTCCAGAGTATCAGGGTTTATTAGCTCCAGTCTCAATTTCATGCCATTGCCGTAGACACCGACCAGACGTCTCTTGCTGTCGAAAGTAATCGTGCCGTATCCTCCGAAGCCCTCAGTCCTCGAGATAATCTCGGAGTCCACGCCCATGGGGCCGGGAGCTTCGTAGGTGTCGCTGATATAGGCATCGCAATGCATGTTGCTGCCGGGGTTGGGCGACATATAGGGATGCTGAGGAACCTTAACATGAGGTATGGGCTTGGAGAATTCCTTGGGGTGGAATCGGATTAGCTTGTCGCGCTCCGGCACCGTAAAGCGCAGCGGACTATTGGCGATGGGCTTTATTTTGCCGGGGCGCAGCTTGGTTATTATAAAGATGCAAGCCGCACTGATTACCAGGGAAGCCAGGGCTGTGTACGACAGGATTTTCTTTTTCATCTATACCTCCCTCTCTAAATGGACGCCAGAAACGCATCCATAACATCCAGGGTCTTCTTTGCCACAACCATGTCGAATATCTTGTCCTTTACCTCTCTGGGCAGCAATTCTATAGACTTGGTGGTTGCCGAGTCAAATTTAGCCATGGGGAATTTCTTCAGTATGGCGTCTCTCTGTTTATCGTTAGTGGGTACAGCCAGCTTTTTCAAACCGGCAAATGCCTCCTCTGCCATGTCGGCAAGTCCGGCCTTCTGTAGTTTGCTCAGGCGTTCTTCGTTAATCCAGATGTTTACGGGATAAATCTCTGCCATGTTATACCTCCATCGGGGGAACACTGATAACAGGGTTCCTCCTGGTCAGATATTCATTTGTTACGAAAGGCGACCCGAAGCCGTATTTCTCGCCCGACTCCATAACCAGGTCGAAGACCTCTGGCCTGAATATCAAGCGCGGTGGCTTGACCCCATCCTGGATGATGCTTCTGATGAGTGTGCCGCTGAACGCCTGGCTCTCCTTGTCATGTCCGCACAGCCCGGAGTAGGTTACCTCGCCGCAGACAGGACAATACCACCACTCCAGCGTAAGCACCGAGACTATTCCCAAATCGGGAACC